>JAYTRP010000223.1:0-1753 GCA_043746145.1 Hyphomicrobiales bacterium
ACCGCGCCGACCGGAAGCACATCTCCCGACGCCGCCGTGACGCCGCGCAAAACACCGTCGGCTGGTGCATCGACCTCCATGGCCGCCTTGTCGGTCTCGATTTCGAAAAGCGCCTGGCCCTTCTTGACGCTCGCCCCCTCGGCGACAAGCCAGCTTGCGAATTTTCCGGTCTCCATGTCCATGTCGACGCGGGGAAGGATGACTTCGGTCGCCATGTCAGATTTTCCCCTTGACCAGCAGCATCGCGGCGGCGACGATGTCGGCGATTTGCGGCACCGCCGCCTTTTCAAGCACCGGGCTGTAGGGAATGGGCGACTCGGCCCCGCCCAATCGAACGATCGGCGCGTCCAAATATGCAAAAGCTTCGCTCTCGGCGATGGCGGCGCTTATTTCGGCCCCGATGCCCAGCGTCTTCACGCCTTCATAGACGCAAATCAGGCGCGACGTCTTGCGAACGCTGGCGATGATGGCGGGCATGTCGAGCGGGCGCAGCGAGCGCGGGTCGATGACTTCCGCCTCGATGCCGGACTTGGCCAATTCCGCCGCCGCCTCCAGCGCCTTTGGCGCCATTATGCCGACGGCGACAATCGTCACGTCGCGTCCGGCGCGCCGGACAGCGGCTTTGTCGAGCGGCACGGTGTAGTGGCCCTCGGGGACAGGGCCCTTGGTTTTGTACAGAAGCTTGTGCTCAAAGATCAACACCGGGTCGGGATCGGCAATCGCGGCGAGCAGCATCCCTTTGACGTCGTGCGGTGTGGTCGGTTCGACCACTTTAAGACCTGGAACATGCGCGAACCAGGCCTCGAGGCTCTGGCTATGCTGCGCAGCCGCTCCCGTGCCCGATCCGGTAGGCAGCCGAAATACCACCGGCACCGACACCGCGCCGCCAAGCATGTAGCGCAACTTCGCCGCCTGGTTGACAATTTGCTCCATCGCCAACGCGCTGAAGTCCGAGAATTGGAACTCGAAAACCGGCCGCGATCCGGTCAGCGCGGCCCCGACCGCGACGCCTGCCCCGCCGAGCTCCGAGATCGGCGTGTCCATCACGCGATCCTCCCCGAACCGATCGATCAAGTCGCCGGTCACCTGGAACGCTCCGCCGTAGACGCCGATGTCCTCGCCCATCAGGAACACGCGATCATCCGCCTGCATCGCGATTGCCATAGCCTCCTGAATCGCCTGCGCGAAGCTCAATTCTCTAACCGGCGCATTCATCGGGCGCGCTCCCCAACCTGAGAGGTGACGTTGTTGAGCAGATCGCTCGCCAGCGGCACGGGGCTCGCTTCGGCAAAGGCGACGCCGGCGGCGATCTCCACTTCGACTTCGGCGCGCACGGCCTCGA
The DNA here is from genome assembly GCA_043746145.1 of Hyphomicrobiales bacterium. Classification (GTDB taxonomy): domain Bacteria; phylum Pseudomonadota; class Alphaproteobacteria; order Rhizobiales; family Beijerinckiaceae; genus Roseiarcus. The sequence continues at coordinate 1,343 of JAYTRP010000223.1, forward strand.
CATCCAAGGCATTCAGCACGCCAAATCCCAACAATTCCGTCTCGAAGCGGGCGATGGGATCGCGCTCCTGCCACTCCTGGATCTCTTGCTTGCTGCGATAGCGGTTCCGGTCCGAGCGCGAATGACCGCGCGTGCGGTAGGTTTTGCACTCGATCAATGTCGGGCCCTCGCCGCGCCTTGCACGCTCCGCCGCCTCGAAGCTGGCTTCGGCAACTGCGCAGAAGTCGTTGCCATCGACCACGACGCCGGGCATTGCATAGGCGACGGCGCGATCCGCAACGTTCTTGACTGCGGTTGAGCGCTCTGTGGATGTCGACATTCCGTATTGGTTGTTCTCGCAGACGAACACCACCGGGAGCCGCCACACCGCCGCCATGTTAAGCGATTCGTGGAACGCACCCTCATTGTTGG
>JAYTRP010000224.1:0-5701 GCA_043746145.1 Hyphomicrobiales bacterium
TTCATCGATGGACCATCGATGAAGAACCGTTGGATTCGGTGATCTCGGACACCACGCGCATGGTGTAGCCGAATTCTTCCTTGCTCGGCAGCACAGCCATCAGCGCGCGCTTGGCGAGGCGCCCGTGACCGATTTCGCGGCGCTTGGGCATACCAACACGACCGGTTTCGCCGGTGGCGTAGGGAGGCATGTTGTAGTGCAGCATGAAGCGGTCGTGATACGAACCTTCCAGCGCATCGATCGTTTGTTCATCGCGTCCGGTACCGAGCGTGGTGACGACCAGCGCTTGGGTTTCGCCGCGGGTGAACAGGGCGGAACCGTGGGTGCGCGGCAGCACGCCGGCCTGCGCGAGGATCGGTCGCACGGTCGTCAGATCGCGTCCGTCGATGCGGCGGCCGCTATCGAGAATGTTCCAGCGCACCACCTTGGACTGCGCATTGTGGAACGCCTCGGCGACTTCTTCCTTGCTGAACTTGGCGTCGGTCGTCGGCAACAGCGCCGCGTAAACCTTCGCCTTGGCCGCGTCGACGGCGGCATAGCGCTCCTGCTTGACGGTGATCGCGTAAGCGGCGCGAAGGTCCGCCTCGCCGACTTCGAGCACGGCCTTCTCGACTGCCGACTTGTCGGCATGGACGAGTTCGCGGGGCTCCTTCGCCGCCTTTTCGGCAAGCCGGATGATTGCCTGAATCACCGGCTGGAACGATGCATGACCGGCCATGACGGCCTTCAACATGATCTCCTCGGAAAGCTCCTTGGCTTCCGACTCGACCATCAACACGGCGTCTGTCGTGCCGGCGACGACGAGATCGAGCGTGGAATCTTTTAGCTGCTCGAGGGTCGGATTGACGACCAGTTCGCCCTTGATCTGGCCGACGCGCGCGGCGCCAATCGGGCCCATGAACGGCACACCCGAGAGGGTCAGCGCCGCCGAAACCGCGACCATCGCCAAAATGTCGGGATCAGTCTCGAGATCGTGGCTCAGCACCGTGACGATCACCTGCGTCTCGCAGCGGAAATCGTCGGGGAAAAGCGGGCGGATCGGGCGATCAATCAGGCGGGAGACCAAGGTCTCCTTTTCCGACGGGCGGCCCTCGCGTTTGTTGAAGCCACCGGGAATGCGGCCGGCAGCGAACGCTTTTTCCTGATAGTTTACGGTGAGCGGGAAGAAATCCTGGCCGGGCTTGGCGGTTTTGGCGGCGACGACGGTGGCGAGCAATGTCGTCTCGCCCCAGGTCGCGAACACGGCGCCGTCGGCTTGGCGTGCAATGCGGCCCGTCTCAAGCGTTAGCTCGCGGCCGCACCAAGTTAATGTTTCACGTTGAATGTCGAACATGTTTTCATCCTCTCGTTGGAGGATGCGAAAGCGCCCACCTCGGGCGTTCGTAAATCGTCATAAGCAAGACGGCGAGGGGCTCGTCCTTAGAGAGGGGCTCGTCCTTAGAAAGGAGAACCCCTGGCTATCCTGCCATGACGCGGCTTTCGCATCGCTCGTTTGTCGCGGGCGCCGGCCCCATGCCGCCGCCCACGTCGTGGCGAACGTCAGCGGCGGATGCCGAGGCGCTCGATTAGCGACTTGTACCGCGCTTCGCTGTCTTTCTTGACGTAGTCGAGCAGCGTGCGACGCTGCGAAACCATCTTCAAAAGGCCGCGGCGCGAATGGTTGTCCTTGACGTGGCTTTTGAAATGCCCCGTCAGGTTGGTAATGCGTTCGGTGAGGATCGCGACCTGAACTTCGGGCGAGCCTGTGTCGCCGGCCTTGAGGCCATAATCGCGAATAAGCGCAGCTTTGCGCTCTGCAGTGATCGACATCGGGATCTCCTTGGGTTTTTAAAAAAGCGGCCGAGCCGGGATGTCGTCCAGGTCGGTCGGGCGTGCCCTGGCAAAAGCCGGGGAAGGCCGGCTTATACAGGAATTTATAGCTGTGGCTAGGGGCTTAGGCCGAACAGGTCGGCAACATTGAGCTGAAGCCCTGGTGGATCCAGCCGAAAGCTTCCTTCGTGGAGAATGCGCGTTTCGATTACCCCGTCGCGTCCACGAGCGCGGTGAATAACGACACGTCGATCCGGGTCGAGGATTAAATAATGCGCGAGACTTGGCAGCGAGAAATAGCCTTCGAGTTTGACCCCATGATCGTAAGCGGCGGTCGACGGGGAGAGAACTTCAACCACGATTAGCGGATTAGAGATCGTCACATTGAGACGAGAAGGCGGAGGGGGACAGACGACCGAAACATCAGGCATAAACGCCTTGTTTGCACGAATGCGAACGGTGACCCCTTCGGAGTAAGCGCGGCAAGGTGCATCTGCGGCCGCTATCGCTGCACGAAGAGCCACAAAGGCTTCGCCCTTCGCCTCAGTGTGGCCAAGCTGTTCCGGCGCCATTGCCACCGGAGCACCGTCGTGCAGTTCCCAGCGATCCTCTTTCCCCTCGGACCAGCGAAGAAATTCGTCGACCGTCAGGGTTTTTTCGGCAAGGGCGCTCATTCTGACGTCATAGCATAATCCGCTGCCTCAGATCACGTTGTTCTCCCGCAATGGTCGCCCCGCCGCTATCCTGTCGTAGGAGAAATCCGACAAGTCCAGCGTACGGTAGCCCCCGTGCACGATCAGTTCTGCGAGCCCATGTCCGACCGCGGGAGATTGCTGCGCGCCATGGCCGGAAAACCCAGAGGCGAGATAGACATTGTCGTATCCCGGCGCGCGGCCGACAATCGCATTGTGATCGAACACGTTGAGATCGTAGTGTCCCGCCCAGGACCGAACCAGTCGCAGCTCCTCGAACGCGGGGATTCGGGCGGCGAGCGTGGGCCAGAGAATTTCCTCGAACTGCGGCCAGGACACTTCGAAATCGTCGGTGTCGGGGTCGGGATCGGGCGGAGGACCGCCGACGAGGTAGTGTCGACCCTCTGGGCGGAAGTAGACTCCGCTGGGATCGATCACCAGCGGCAAGCGCTCGCTTAGCGGCTTTGCCTCGAACACGAACACGCAACGCTTGCGCGACTCCACGGGAAGCGCAATTCCAAGTTCCCGCGCAATACGCGCCGCGCCCGACGCGCCCGCACAGTCGACGAAGGCGCCGCATGCGATTTCGGTTCCGCTGGCGAGCTTGACCGTCGTCGCCCGCCCTCCTTCGCTCTTCACTTCCACGACTGAGTCTTCGCGATAAGCCACGCCGAGGCTGCGCGCCTTGCGGCGAAACGCCTGCATGAGCTGGTAACAGTCAAACCAACCCTCGCCGCTAAGGCCGAGCGAGGCCAGCTTAACGTCCTCGAAATTCATGAACGGGAATCGCGCCCTCGCTTCATCGGGCTGAAGTAGCGCAATATCAGCGCCCTCGCGCAGTTGAATTGCGTTGTTTTCACGCAAGGTCGCCGCACCTGCGTCGCTCGCGAGATAGAGATAGCCGTTCTCGACCAACGGGATATCCGGGCCGTCGCCGTCGACCGCAAGGATCTCTTTTGCATGTTTGAGAAAGGCGAACCCTGCTAGCCCGGCCCGGATGTTGATCGGAGACGAGAATTGCTGGCGGATCGAGCTCAGCGACAGTGAACTGGCTGCGCGGGCGTAGCTGAAATCCCGCTCCACTACGAGGATGCGTCCGGAAAATCCGGGCTCCGCCGCGAGATGATAGGCGATCGAGGAGCCGATCACGGCGCCCCCGGCAATCACGACATCGAACGATTCGCTCATTACCCTTTCGCCGAAGTGGGAGTGCGCCAGCGCGCGGTGAATGGATGCGTGCTGGACAGGCCGCCGTCCACGGGGAACGCTTGGCCATTGACATAAGACGCGTCGTCGCTGGCTAGGAACAGCGCCATCGCCGCGATCTCGTCAGGCGCGCCCGCCCGCTGCATCGGATTGAGCTGGCCGATCTTTCCCTCGGCGCCGCGGCTGCGCGCGTCGTCGAAAATCGGCTTGGTCATGCCGGTCTCGATCAGGCCCGGGCAGATCGCATTGACGCGGACCCCCGTCCCTATCAGCGAATTGGCCGCCGTCTGCGCCAAACTGATGACACCCGCCTTGCTCGCACTATAGGGGTTGCCGCCCGCATTGGCCCGCAGACCAGCAACGGAGGCGGTCAACACGATCGAGCCACGCCCTTTCGAGACCATATGCGGCGCCGCGTGCTTGATCGCCAGAAACGGCCCGATCAGGTTGACGCGCAAAATCTCGGTCCAATACTCCACCGTCTGGTCGAACAGTGGCACGATGCCGCCGCTGATTCCCGCATTGGCGTAGACCACGTCGAGCCCGCCGAAAGCTTCGATGGCGCGTGCGACATAGCCCGCGACCGCCGCCTCGTCGCCGACGTCCGCCGCGCAAATCTGCATCGAACCCTCGGGCGCCGCTGCGGCGGTCGCCTGAAGCGCCTCGGCCATCCGATCGACGGCGAGTACCTTCGCGCCCTCTCGCGCAAACAACAGCGCACTCGCACGCCCGATTCCGCTCGCCGCGCCCGTGACGATCGCGACCTTGTCCTGAAGTCGTCCCATCGGCCTGCCTCGCACAGGCGTCGCGGTTGCGGCGCCAAGTTCACCAGCCTAGAGCGCGCGCGAGCCGTCCGCAATCGAAGCGCGTTTCCTTAATCACACTCGCGCACAGTTGCATTGGCGGAGCCGAACGTCCTAGACGCGCTCACAGGATGCGCCGATAGAAGAGGTGCGGCATGGCGACGCGCAGCGCTTTTCCTTTTTGAGTTTGATCAATTAAAGTAGGAAAGGAGCGTCCAAAGTGGCGTGGCGCATGTTTGAGTCTGTTGGGACATGTGGCTGTGCGACGCATAGCTCGGGACTCGCGCAAAGATGTAAATTGAGGCATATACAGCGGCACGAAGCCGATCTCCCCTGACAGGGTGCGGCTTTAGAGATCAGGGACGGAGCTGATGGACTATCAAGAGCGATTCGAGGCGGCGATCGACGCATTGAAGCGCGAAGACCGTTACCGCACGTTCGCCGATCTCGAGCGCGATGCGTCGCGCTTTCCGATGGCGCTTTGGCGCCCCGCCGGTGAAGAAAAAGCGCCGCGCGAAGTCACGGTTTGGTGTTCCAACGATTACCTCGGCATGGGCGGCAATCCAAACGTGATTGAGGCCAGCGTGAAGGCCGTGCGTGCGCACGGCGCCGGCGCTGGCGGAACACGCAATATATCCGGGACTCACAATCCAATCGTCAGGCTTGAGGCGGAACTTGCGGATCTGCATGGAAAGCAGGCGGCGCTGGTCTTTACCTCCGGCTGGATTTCGAACCTCGCTGCTATTTCCACCATTGCCGAGCTGCTGCCGAACTGTCTAATTCTCTCCGACGCGCTCAATCACAATTCGATGATCGAAGGCGTCCGGCGCTCGGGCTGCGACAAGGTCATCTTCCGCCACAATGACACCGCGCACCTTGAAAAGCTGCTGATCGCCGCAGGGCCAGCGCGCGCCAAACTGATCGTGTTCGAGAGCCTCTATTCGATGGACGGCGACATTGCGCCGATCCGCGAGATCGTCGCGCTCGCCAAGCGGCATAATGCGATGACCTATATCGACGAGGTGCACGCAGTCGGCATGTACGGCCCCCGTGGCGGCGGCCTTGCCGAGCGCGAAGGCTTGATGGGCGAGATCGACGTGATCGAGGGCACGCTCGCCAAGGGTTTTGGCGCGATGGGCGGTTATATCGCGGCAAGTGCGGCCTTGGTCGACGCGGTGCGCAGCTATGCGC
>JAYTRP010000225.1:0-5700 GCA_043746145.1 Hyphomicrobiales bacterium
CATTAGAAATTTGTAATCTCAATGAGACCCCCGCATCATTGCGGAACCGATTTAATGTGGCGAAGGAATTTCGCCATGCCCATTTCGTTCCGCTCTGGTTTTGACGCACCGATGCTGAGCGCCTGCGCCAAGAAGTCGAAGGCCATACCTCAGGCGCGACGCTTTCGAGCTTCGGCGGCGATCTACGACCGGTTAACTCACAGCGAGGCGGCAAAGATCGCTGACGTAACGCTCCAGACCGTTGGATTAGGCCGCGTGGCCGAAGACCCTCAAAAGTCTTGCCTGATTAGCATTGAGTTTGCAGCGGTTGCTCGAGCCGCTGCCGTATGGTTGAACGCTCAGTTTAGAACCAGCTATCTAGCGCTGGCTCTCGATGCCAGCCGCAGCGCTAAAACTGGTTCAATTCGCAGCGCCGCTGCTCTCCTGGATGCGCAAAGCGTCTCCTCTATCTGCGTTGTTGCATTTCCTTCACGACGATCTTTCCATCGATCACGACGGGTTCGTCATCAAGGAAAAGGCTGCAGCCGCGCATCGGTATATCGAGATGGCAGGCGGTGTTGTTGGGGCCGCCGAGTTCGTTGTTCGGACCAGTCGAGAACATGACGTTGCCGTAGAACGAGCGTAGTTCCATGCCCATGCCGCCCGCGAATTGGGTTAGTCCATGCCACTGCGCCCGATGGTCGAGCCCCCAACCGACGTGACTCATGCCCATTCCGCGCGGATCGTTGAACTCACCCATGTAGGACTTGATCAACTCGGCCTCGAGGCCGCCGCGGATATCTTGGACGAAGCCTTTTTCAATCGTGTAGGTGACAGGCTCGCGCACGTAGGTGTTGAACGGCAAGAGCACGTCGCCAGGGGCAAGCACGATTGTTCCGTCAACGCCATCGTCAGCGCCGCCGGTAAAGACAAAGGCGGCCGGCCAGTGGTCCCAGCGACCGGGCTGATCGGTGTAACCGTATTCGCCGATCGTGGGATAGACGCCGAGCTTGTAAACCACATTGGCGCCATGGCGGGAAGTGATGCGCAGGGTCCTGGCTTTCGACAGCAAAGCTTCGCCGATTTCGACGCGTTCACGCAATTCCTTGGTTGGCGGCAACCGGGCGAGAAGCGCCGCGGGCTCGACTGCCGTAAGCACGCGCGCACCGGCAGCCTGAATCGCCATCTGCTCCGGGCTGAACAGGAGAAAGATGAGGTCAATGACCATATCGGCCCGCTTCAACGCTTCGACGGCTTCCGGATTGGCCGCCAAGCCTGTCTCGCCGACGGCCCAGGCGCCGTTGCCGGGCAGCGGCGCAGGAAGGCGCATGTGATACATGCGTGCGCCGAGGCGCTGCCCGGCGGCGAGGAATGCGTCGGCATAGTCGAGGCGATCGCTGCCTTGCGACAGTACGATCACCTTCTCGCCCTCGTGCACGCCGCTTAGCGTGAGTTGGTGCAGGCAGATTTCAGTCAGAACGTTGCTGTCCATTGATTGATCTCCTTTGCAATGCCGGTGGCGGCGCCGCCGTTGTCTTGTACGACAGACGCGGCAAGTGCTCGATTAGGTTCGTCGAGCGCGCGACGCTAGGTCGAACCGAAGCTCCATCGTGAATTTGGTGCAAACCGACAACAGCGCCTGTAGCCACGCGACGCCTCTAAAACATCGCAGTGTCAATCGCCGTCAAGCTGCGCGACGAGTTCTTCAACAAATTGCGAGGAAGCGCGCGGCAGACTTCGACTGCGCCGGCGTACCAACGTAATGCGGCGGGTGAAGCGCGCGTCTTCAATCCGTATTGCGCGCAATGTCGGCTCGGCCTCGATCTCCTTTGCGGATTCGGGCAGGATCGTCACTCCGAGACCGGCGCGCACTAGGCCGACGGCAGTCATCATGTAGGTGGCTTCGGCGACGGGATGGATCAACCGCCCCGCGGAAATGAATGCCGCATCGACAATCCTGCGAACGCTTGTTTCCGACTCCATCAGCACGAGGGGATATTCCGCCAGATCGTCCAACGAAACGCGTTTAAGGCGCGCCAGCGGATGACCCGCAGGCGCCACGACGCAAAGCCGGTCGGTTGCTTCGTGCAATATTTCTAGATCGTCAGTCAGCTCCACACCCGCGGTGAGACCGAGATCGACAGATCCGTCGCGCACCGCCGCGACAACCTTGTTGGCGACCGCGTCGCGGATGACAAAGCGGATCGCGGGATGCGTCTCGCGGAACCGCGCGATTGCGCGCGGCAGGCGACCCGACGCGAACGAAGGCAAGGCGGCAATGCGGATCGTGCCGCGCCGACCTTCCGCCGCATCCAAGGCTTCCTCGAGGGCGCCGTCGATCTCGCCAAGCAATCGCCGCAGCGTAGGCGCCAATTCTGCGCCAATCCGGGTAAGGGCTGCGCCGCGTGGGTCGCGGTCGAACAGCGGGGCGCCAAACGCCGTCTCGAGGTTTCGTATTTGCACCGTCAACGCTGGTTGCGACAAGTTTAGCCTCGTCGCTGCGCGGGTGAAGCTTCCCAGTTCTGCGAGCGAGACGAAGGCGCGAAGCTGGGGAAGCGTATAGTTCATAACGCCAGCTTATGGCAGCGATTTAAAACATTCAATTGAGCAATAAAATTCGCTGCGTTATCTTCCTCGACAGATAATGTCGGGGGAGGAGACATGCGCAAGACCCGGATAGGCGCTGGCGCAGGATTTTCGGGCGATCGCATCGAACCGGCTATTGAATTGGCCGAAAAAGGCGACCTCGATTATCTCGTGTTCGAATGCCTCGCCGAGCGCACAATTGCATTGGCGCAGCAGGCCCGACGCGCCAATCCCGAAGCGGGATACGATCCCTATCTGGAAAAGCGAATGCTGGCCGTATTGCCGACTTGCGCGCGCAAACGCGTCAAAATCGTCACCAATATGGGCGGCGCTAATCCGCTAGCGGCGGCGCGGCGGACGGCGGCTCTAGCGGACCAGCTTGGGTTGCCCGCGCTTAAAATTGCGGCGATCGTTGGCGACGACGTGCTGGACGCGCTTCGCCCGCTCAATCCTGAGATTGAGGAAACTGGCGTTCGATTAGCCGATCTTGGCGCCCGGGTTATCTCAGCTAATGCTTACATTGGCGCCGCGCCGATAGTTGCTGCCTTGCGTGAGGGCGCGGACGTCGTGATCACCGGCCGGACCGCCGACCCCGCATTGTTTCTAGGCCCCCTGATGCACGAATTCGGTTGGGCCGAGACCGACTGGCTACGGCAAGGGCAGGGCGTGCTGGTTGGACATCTTCTAGAATGCGCGGGCCAGATTACCGGCGGCTATTTCGCCGATCCGCCCTACAAGACGACGGCCGATCTCGCGCGGTTGGGCTTTCCGCTGGCGGAGGTGCGGGAAGACGGCGAATTGATCCTGACGAAGGTCGAGGGATCGGGCGGGCGTATCACGCAAGCGACCGTCAAGGAGCAATTGCTTTACGAAATTCATGATCCCGCGAGCTACGTCCAACCCGATGTTGTCGCCGATTTTTCGCGGGTGCGTGTGGAAGACGCCGGGCTTGATCGCGTGCAAGTGATTGGGGCCACGGGGCGGGAGCGGCCCGACCGATTGAAAGTCTCGATCGGTTATCTCGACGGTTGGATCGGCGAGGGGCAGATTTCCTACGCGGGGAGCGGCGCCGTGGAACGTGGCCGCCTCGCGCTCGAGATCGTGCGCGAGCGCCTCGCACTTTGCGGAGTGCGCACAACGCAAATCCGCTTCGATCTGATCGGCCTCGACGCGCTGCACGGGCAGCGATTGTCGCAGGGCGGCGAGCCTTACGAGGTCCGGGTCCGCGTCGCGGCTCAGGTTGACAATGCCGAGGAGGCGGCGCGAATCGGCGCTGAGGTGGAGAGCCTTTATACCAACGGGCCTGCGGGCGGAGGCGGTGTGGCGAAATCCGTGCGCGAGGTGATCGCGATCGGCTCGACGTATCTCGCGCGCGAGCATGTGCGGCCTGAGGTTCGCTTCGTGAGGGCAGGGCTATGAAGCTCAGGGAAATCGCGCATTCGCGCACGGGCGACAAGGGCGACACATCCAACATTTCCCTGATTGCCTATAGCGCGAACGATTATGAGCGCTTGCGGCGCGAAGTGACTGTTGAGCGAGTCCGTCGCCATTTTGCGGATCTGGTGCGCGGGGAGGTCACGCGCTACGAGATGCCGACGATCTGCGCGTTGAATTTCGTTCTGCGCGCGGCGCTCGGCGGTGGCGTGACCCGCTCGCTCGCCCTCGACGCGCACGGTAAAAGCCTAAGTTCGGCCCTGCTCGACATGGAAATCGAGTCGCTAACCGTCGAAACAAATGATCGGGAGAAAACGGCATGAGAAGCAAGTGGGTCACAGCCGCGACCGCGACCATCGTTTCAGGGCTCGCCTGGAGCGCTCAAGCTTCCGATCTCAGAATCGCCACCCCGCAATTGCCGGCCGCACTCGATCCCGTCGTCTCGACGCTCGGGACCAACTGGAACGTCGCTTCCAATGTGTGCGAGGGACTTTATGCGCTGGACGATAATTGGCAGCCGCAATTGATGTTGGCCCAATCGGCCGATTACGATGAAAAGGCGCTGACCCTCACAATCAAAATTCGCGAGGGCGTGAAGTTCCATAGCGGCGCGCGGCTGACGGCCGACGATGTGGTCGCTTCGTTGAACCGCTACCGCGGAAGTGCTGGCACGGGCGGTGTGTTGAAATCGCTCGTTGCGTCGATCGAGGCGAGCGCGCCGGACACGGTCGTGTTCAAGCTGAACGGTCCGACCGGCGTTGTGCCCGGCCTCCTCACACTCACCCCCGCCTCCATCATGTCCAAGGCGTCGATCGAGGGTAAATCGGGTTCGCAACCTGCCGCAGGCCTCGACTGCACCGGCCCTTACAAGGTCGCCGAATTCCAGCCCGACCGGCAAGCAGTGCTGGTGCGGTTCACCGACTACAAATCGCGCACAGAGCCCACCTCCGGTTCCGCTGGGGCGAAGAAGGCGCCAGCTGATCGGATCATATTCCTGCCGCAGGCGGAGCCTTCCGTGCGGCGCGACAGCCTGCTGACCGGCGCGGTCGAAGTCGCGACCACGCTGCCGTTCGACTTTTATCAAGCAATCAAAGCAAACCCCGCCGCGGTTCCAATGCTGATCAAGGACAATCAATCGCTGACCATGGTGTTCAACACCAAGAAGGGGCCAGCCGCCAATGTGAAGCTGCGGCAAGCGATCTATTCCGCGCTCGACATGGATTCGATCATGCTCGCGGCCGAAGGCAATTCGGACTTCTACACGCTCGATCCAAGCTGGATTCCCGATCGCAACAGCATCTGGCACACGACCGCAGGCGCCCAGCACTTTGGCAAGCCCGATCTTGAGAAGGCGAAGGCGCTGCTTGCGGAGTCCGGCTACAAGGGCGAGGCCCTTCGCTGGTTGACCTCCAAGGATTTCTACCAGCAGCACTACCTGCCCGCGCTCACCGCGCAGCAGCAGCTCGAGGACTTGGGGATCAAGATCGATCTTCAGGTGATGCCGGCGGCGACTTATGTGAAGACCCGCACCGACGCCGATCAATTCGATATTTTCTCGAGTTTCCTGCCGACCTATGTCGATCCCGTCGTAATCCCTTATTTGAACGCGACCTATCCCGGCTTCTGGAACGACCCCAAGAAGGAGGAGTTGGTCAAGAAGCTCGCGACCACGACGGAGCAGAAGGCGCGCATTGCGATCTG
>JAYTRP010000226.1:0-16785 GCA_043746145.1 Hyphomicrobiales bacterium
CGGCTTCAAGGCGGCGGCTCGACCGCACGCGGTTGAGATAGCCGTAGATGTAGGGCTTCAGCAGATCACCCGGCGCATACCCCGGCCGCCCCGTCGCCCTCGCTTTCACTCGCGACAACCCCGCCTCCGACAGATCGAGCCTCTCAACAAACGCGTCGATGAAGCGAACAGGATTGTCAGCGCCGACGTAATCGTCAATCGCCTCCGGCAGGAGCAGGAGCAGGAGCCGCGTGCGCTCAAATCCGGAAATGTGCGACATTCCAGAATCTACCGCGCCACTCGCGCAAACGGAATCCCAAGGCCACGATTTCCACGAGTTTTTGCACGGTCTGCTTGATGTTTGCTCGCTCACTTTTGTGGCAGTGCGCACGTTTTTATTTCGCGGAACGCGGGTTGATTGACGTGCATGAAGATAAGTTCAAAGCCGATGGGCGGGGCATCCTCTGGCGAACAAACAAGCTCCCCCTGTCATCGCAAGGAGCGCAGCAACAAAGCAATCCGGGGCCGACGCGCTGAGGCCTCTGGATTGCTTCGCTGCGCTCGCAAAGACGGGCAAGTGGCAGGAGCGACGCTGAGAGTATCGCTCCATCCGTCAGAGAGCCCATGAGTGATGCGGGCTTGAATGTCGGCCCTCCCTCCTGCAAGCCATAAACTTCGCATCGCCCTATCATCGACCCGAGGCCCGCCAGCATGACCACCCTGACGCTTTGCGAACTGACCCCCCGTTTTCCCGACTTTCGCGTCGCCGTCGTCGTCGCCGAAGGGCTCACGATCGCCGCCGAACGCTCGTCCACGCTCAACGACGAAATATCAGCAGCCGAAGCGCGATGCCGCGCAACGTGGGCAGGCGTCGAACTTTCCGCCATTCCCGGGGTCGCGGCTTGGCGCGGGGCCTATCGCGCCTTCGGCATCAAGAAGACCAGCTATCGCTCGTCGGTGGAGCGGTTGATCAAGCGCGTGCTCGCTGACGATTCGATCCCGCGCGTCAACGCGCTGGTTGATCTCTATAATGCGGTCTCGATGGACGAAGGCCTGTGCCTGGGATGCGACGACCTCGACCGCGTCGTCGGCGATCTTGCATTTCGCGTCGCACGCGCGGGCGACACGTTCATCGACATGGGCGCGGGCGAAGGCGAGGATCCGAACGACCCGCCAAAGGATGGCGAGGTCGTCTACGCCGACGACCACCATGTGCTCTGCCGCCGCTGGAACTGGCGCCAGGACTCCCGCACCGCGATCGGCGCGCAGACGCGTCGGATCGTTCTCACCGCGCAATCGAACGGCGCCGGCGATGCCGAGGCCGCGGGCCGCCGATTGGTCGAGGCGATTACGCGCGAGTGCGGCGGGAGCGCGCGTTTCGCCGTGGCGGATCGCGAGCGGCCGACCGTGGAGATTTAAGGCATTGGCGAAAAGCAGTCCGGGCTTGTCCCTGCACGACCCCGGCGAAGATGTGCGACAAGGCTCTGGCGACTAGAAGTCGAACTTAAGAGGCAGAGGAGTGTCTTTTCCTTTCGGAAAAGTAGAAGTCGTGATAGAGTTGTCTACCTAACAGAAAGCGGCCATGTCCTTGCCACGCATGTTACTTGTCGCCATTTTTGTGCCGCGGCGCCAGTCGAACGCGGTCTCCCGAAGTTGCAGATTGTTACGGCTAGACCAATGATTTGTTTGAAGCTCGAATTGAAATGTGCAGTCAAACAACTGGGACATACTAGCGCCGGAGCGTGTCGCTGAATTTCTAGTGCTAGCCGCACCTCAATGACCGTCCCTATCGCTCGAAAATCCACTTGCACTCCCTTCGTAGAAGACATAAACATATCTTTATGTCTAACTTTTACCAAAAACCTGCCGCCACCCTCACATTCGACGCCCTGCTCGACGCTCTCGAAGCGGCAGGCGAGGTGACGCGTTTACGGCTGCTCGGGCTACTTTGCGAAGCCGAACTCACCGTTTCCGAACTGGTCGCAATTCTCGGCCAATCGCAGCCGCGCGTGTCGCGTCATCTTAAACTGCTGGTTGATGCAGGTCTCGCCGAGCGGCAGCGCGAGGGCGCGTGGGCGTTTTTCCGGCTTGCCGAGTCGGGCGGAGCGTTAGCCCGCGATCTGATTGCCCGCGTCGCGCCCGACGACCCTACGTTGCAATCCGATCGAGCGCGGCTCGAGGTGACGCGCGAGGCGCGGCGCAAGCAAGCGGCGGCCTATTTCGCCGAGCGCGCGGCCGATTGGGATCGTATTCGGGCGATGCACGCGCCCGACGCACAGGTCGAAGCCGCCATTCTCGAAATGGTCGGCGACGGTCCGCTTCGCGCCTTGCTCGATCTCGGCGCCGGCACCGGCCGGATGTTGGAACTACTGGCGCCGCACGCGGCCCGCGCGGTGGGCGTCGACCTGAGCCTAGCGATGCTGAACATCGCCCGCGCGCGTATCGATCAGAGCGGATTGCGCAACGTGCAGTTGCGTCAAGGCGACGTCTACGCAGCCCCTGTCGAGCGGGACGCCTACGACCTCGTCGTCGTCCATCAGGTGCTGCACTTTCTCGACGATCCCGGTCGCGCGCTGCGTGAGGCCGCTCGCACGCTACGGCCAGGCGGTCGGCTGCTGGTAGTTGATTTCGCGGCCCACGAGGAAGAGCCGTTGCGCGAGCATTTCGCGCATCGTCGGCTCGGATTCTCCGGCGAGGAGATCGTCGCCTTTCTCGGCGAGGCGGGGCTCGTCGATGTCGAAACCCGCCGCATCGCGCCGGGCGCTGGCGAAGCGGGCAAACTCACGGTCGTGATCTGGCTCGCGCGCGATCCGCGCCTGATCTCGGACGAACTTAGACATCCCTCTCGGGAGTTTGCCTGATGTTTCCCGTCGCCGTCCGACGAAGCCGCTCCGCGCCCCCGATTCGCGCCTCGTTCGAGTTCTTCCCGCCCAAGAACGAGGAGATGGAGAACGCGCTTTGGGAAGCGATCCGGCGGCTCGCCCCGCTGGACCCGGAATTCGTTTCCGTCACTTATGGCGCGGGTGGATCCACCCGCGTGCGCACGCACGCGACGGTCGAGCGCATCGCTCGCGAAACCTATCTGCGGCCCGCCGCGCATCTCACCTGCGTCGGCGCCTCGCGCGGCGAGATCGACGACGTGATCCGGGGTTACTGGGACGCCGGGGTTCGCCACATCGTCGCGCTGCGCGGCGACTCGCCCGGCGGCGTCGACGCGCCCTACACGCCCCATCCCGAGGGTTATCAACGCACCGAAGAGTTGGTGGCGGCAATCAAGCGGATCGGCGACTTCGAAGTCTCGGTTTCGGCCTATCCTGAAAAACATCCGCAAAGCGAAAATCTGCTGCACGACATCGATGCGCTGAAACGCAAAGTGGACGCAGGCGCCGACCGGGCCATTACGCAGTTCTTTTTCGATAACTCGAGCTACCTGCGCTATCTCGATGTCGCCGAGGCCGCCAGCGTCACGATCCCGATCGTGCCGGGCATCGTTCCGGTGCAGAATATAAAGCAGACCGCCAGCTTCGCCCGACGTACTGGGGCTAGCGTGCCAGCTTGGCTGAGCGAACGTTTTGAAGGACTGGAAGACGACCTAACCACGCGGCGTCTCGTCGCGGCGGCGGTATGCGCCGAACAGGTGCTCGACCTGATCGATCGCGGCGTCCCGCACTTTCATTTCTATACGATGAACCGAGCCGACCTCGTCTATGCAATCTGCCATTTGATCGGCTTGCGGCCCCGACGCGATCAGCTCGAAGCGCCCTCGCTGTTAGCGCGGCAATCGTGGTGAGGCGGCCCGGGCTCACAAAATTGTTACGGACGACCGTATCATTCCTGACTAGGTTGAATTGGTCCGCGCGTACGCGGGCGGGGTATTCACGCCGCACAGCTTCAAGGGTCTCATGCCGACGTCACGGGGCTTAAATCGATCGCTGGGAAGCGCGATCGCAGCCATCGCCGGCATCGCCATGATCGCTGGCGGCGTTGTGTTCTATCAAGAATCCCAGGTCCGTGAGGCGGGCGACGTGCAAGACCATGCGCGGGCGCTGCTGAGCCAATTGCGCCTGTTTCAGATTGCTATGCTTAATCAGGAAACGGGCATTCGCGGTTACCTACTCACAAACCAGCCCTCCAGCCTTGAACCCTATGAGCAGGGCGTTCCCGATTTCGAACGCGCCGTCACCCGGCTTAACGAACTTATCAAAGGCGACGCCGAGGGCGGCAAAATGCTGCGCGACGCCGAAACCGCGGCTCGCGCATGGCGAACGGACGTCAGCGACAAAGTGCTCGCCGACGCGAAAGACCCAAACCGGCTCGAAGATGCTCGGGCGATAGAGAGCAGCGGTCTCGGCAAGAATCACTTCGACGCCTTCCGCCAAGCGCTAGTCAACATTGAAAATCGGCAGATCTCCGCGCTCGATGCGCTCGCTAATCTCGTGCGGGAAGAGCGTACGCGCTTAGTGTCGACCTTGATCGCCGGCACGCTGTTGACGCTGGCGATCTGTCTAGCCGCCTGGGTGACCTTGGACCGACGAGTGGCGAGGCCGCTGCGTGATCTCGCTGATGTCATGCTCAGGCTCGTGCGCCGTGATCTCAGCGTCGAAATCCCAAGCCTGGGCCAACGCAATGAAGTCGGCGCCATGGCGCGAGCGGTGCAGGTGTTCAAGAACAACCTGATCGAACTCGATCGCACGTCGCTGTTGCGCGCAACCGTCGACACCTTGCCAGCGATGGTCGGCTACATCGACGGAGGGTCAAAGGTTGGCTTTCTAAACGCGGAGTTCGCGCGCTGGATGAATTTGCGCGTATCCAACGTCGGCGCGGCGCAGGGCAAATCGCTCGACGAGGTTTTGCCGGATGGAGAACTTCCCGGCGGCGCGGCTAAGC
This sequence comes from Hyphomicrobiales bacterium, assembly GCA_043746145.1. Classification (GTDB taxonomy): domain Bacteria; phylum Pseudomonadota; class Alphaproteobacteria; order Rhizobiales; family Beijerinckiaceae; genus Roseiarcus. The sequence continues at coordinate 4,867 of JAYTRP010000226.1, forward strand.
TGGAGAGCGCGCTGGCCGGAGAGGAAGTGCGATTCGAACAGTCCTTCACCCGCCGCGACGGCGTCGAATCCGAGATCGAGGGCTATTATCGACCTCACCTTGGACCTGGCGGTCACGTGCTCGGCGCTGTCGCGCTATTCACCGATGTGACCGAGCGGCGCGAGATGGATCGCAAGCTCGCGCGCCACGCGGCCGAGTTGCTGCGTTCGAACGAGGAACTCGAACAATTTGCTTATGTCGCCTCGCATGACCTGAAGGCGCCGCTTCGCGGCATCGAAAATCTTGTGAGCTGGATCGAGGAGGATCTCGAGGGCAAGCTCGAAGGCGAGACGCGCCAAAACATGGATCTGCTGCGCAGCAGGGTCAAACGCTTGGAGAGCCTGCTTGACGACCTGTTGGCCTATTCCAGGGCAGGCCGCGAAGCATTGACGCCATCGTCGGTGGACACGCGAGCGCTAATTGACGAAATTGCGGCCTTGATCAGCCCGCCCGACGGCTTCCAGATTGTCGCTTCGGCGTCTTTGCCGACGATCCTCACCCCACCGGCGCCTTTCAATCAGGTTATGCAGAATCTAATCTCGAACGCTGTCAAACATCATGACGATCCCGCGCACGGGCTGATCGAGATCGTCGCCGAGCCATTAGGACCGCTGACGATGTTCATTGTTCGCGACAACGGCTCCGGTATTCCCAAACAATTTCGTGAGCGTGTATTCGGCATGTTTCAAACCTTGCGGCCGCGTGATGAAGTCGAAGGTAGCGGCATGGGCCTCGCCATCGTGAAAAAGATTGTCGAGCGTCAAGGCGGCAAAGTGTGGATCAGCGACAATCCGGCGGGTAAAGGCGCCTCCGTGCATTTTACTTGGCCGAAATCCTTCAGAGAGGCGCAAAATGGGACCCGCCGTTAACCTGCTGCTCGTCGAGGATGACGAAGTCGACATTCAAGGCTTAAAGCGAGCTTTCTCAAAAGGTCGGATCGGCAACCCGATCACGGTCGCGCGCGATGGCATTGAGGCGCTGGAACTCTTGCGCGGCGAAAACGGTCGGCCCAAATTGCCCAAGCCGCATCTCGTACTGCTCGACCTCAACATGCCGCGAATGAACGGCATCGAATTTCTCGAGCAGCTTCGTCAGGACGAGGACTTGAAATCGACCCTGGTGTTCATGATCACCACCTCGAAAGCCGAGGAGGACAAACAACGCGCCTACGGCCACAATGTCGCAGGCTACATCGTCAAGCAGGATCCCGCCAACACCTTTATGGAAGCGGTCGCCCTGCTCGAACTTTATTGGAAGATCATCGAGTTTCCTAACTAGTGCCGACACCGATCCGAGTTCTGCTGATCGACGACGACGCGGTTGACCGCGCGTCGGTCCGGCGCGCGTTGCGCGCTTCGAGCGCGCTGCACAGTCTGGTTGAAGCGGTTGACGGCGCGACCGGCCTGCAAGCCGCGCGCGACTCAAATTTTGACTGCGTGCTGCTCGACTTCCGTCTGCCCGATGCGGATGCGTTCGAATTGTTGGCGGCATTGATTTCGCCGGAAGGCGGGCGGCAAGCCGTAATCATGCTGACCGGAGAGGTCGACCAGGAACTGGCGCTGAGTCTGATGCGCGCGGGGGCGCTCGATTATCTCAGCAAGGCCGATGTCTCGCCCTCTAACCTTGCCCGCGCAATTCGCTACGCCAAAGCCCGCCGTGCATTCGTAAGCGAATTGCAGTCCGCTCGAGAGGACGCCGAAGCCAAATCGCGCGCGCTCGACAGTCTCAACCGGCAGAAAACGCTGCTGTTGTCGATTATCGCGCACGATCTTCGCAACCCTTTCCACGTGCTGCTCGGCATGTCGAAGACACTGAAAGATTCGACAAAGGTAAGCGATGCCGCCGCAGTCGAGCGACGTGCGAACGGCATTCATGAAGCTGCAACTCAAGCCAACGCGCTGATCGAAGGGCTGTTCTCTTGGGCAAGCCTGCAGATGGACTCACGCTCGCTCGAACTCGTCCCGGTTGATCTCGAGTCTGTCGCGCGCGATTGCGTGCAAGCGTTCCAGGAACGCGCAGCGGAGAAAAGCATCGAGGTCACAACGCAATGCAGTGGACTGAACGCGCTCGGCCAAGTCGACATGGTCGCCGCGATCCTGCGCAATCTAGTCACCAATGCGCTCAAGTTCACGCTGCCCGGGGGAAAGGTGCGTATCGAAGCCGAATCTCGCGCCGGGCAGGTCGAACTCAGCGTCAGCGACACCGGTGTCGGGATGACGCCGGAACAAGCCGAGCAATTGTTTCAGGTCGAGCGGCGCTCCTCGACGCCGGGAACTGCGGGCGAGCGCGGCAGCGGGCTGGGCCTGCTGCTCTGCCGCGACCTCGTGGAAATGCAGGGCGGCGCACTCGACGTGCAGAGCGAGCCAGGTAAAGGAGCGCGGTTTAGTTTTTGCCTGCCGTCAGCGACGGATTTGTCGCAAACTTCGCTAAGCAGCCCCGTCATGGAGAGCGCGGCTCAGCAGCCTGGCGCCTGACGCCGAGGCTCAGCTAAGCCCCGCCCAGACCATGCCCCACCATCTGCTCCGGCCTGATCCAGCGGTCGAAATCCTCCCCCGAAACCTTGCCGGAGCGCAGCGCCGCCTCTCTCAGCGTAATTCCTTCGGTGGATGCGTCATGCGCGATGCGGGCGGCCTCGTGGTAGCCGATCCGAGGCGAGAGAGCCGTGACGAGCATCAGCGAATTCTCGACATGCGCCGCGATCCGCTCGCGGTCGATATCGGTTCCCTCGACGGAATGCTCTCGGAATTTGGCGCAGCCGTCGGCGATCATGCGGCCTGAGTGAAGAAAGTTATTGATGATAATCGGCCGCATCGCGTTAAGCTGAAAGTTGCCCTGGCTCGCCGCAAAAGCGGTCGCCGTGTCCTCGCCGATCACCTGGATCGCAATCATCACGATGGCCTCGCAATGTGTTGGGTTGATCTTGCCCGGCATAATCGACGAGCCCGGCTCGTTCTCGGGCAGCCTCAATTCACCCAAGCCGCAACGCGGGCCCGAAGCCAGCCAGCGCATGTCGTTGGCGATCTTCATCAGCGCGACCGCCACGCCACGCAGCGCCGCGCTTGCCCGCGCCATGGCGTCGAGCGAACCCTGCGCCATGAACTTGTCCGGCGCCGTGACGAACGGCCTGCCGGTCAGTTCGGCAATCTTCGTGGCGGAAAGTTTCGAGAAGCCAGCCGGCGCGTTGAGACCCGTGCCTACCGCCGTGCCGCCGAGCGCAAGCTCATACAGCCCTTCGCGCGCGCGCTCGACATCGGCGTTCGCGGCGCGAATTTGCGATGCCCAGCCTGACCATTCCTGACCGACCGTCAGCGGCACCGCATCCTGCAGATGCGTGCGGCCGATCTTGACCACGTCGCTCCAATTGGCGGCCTTGGCCTCCAACGCGGCGGCGAGACGGCTAAGTTCCGGAGTGACCCGTTCGTCAATCATCGCGAGTGACGCGATGTGCATCGCGGTTGGAAACGTATCGTTGGAAGATTGGCTCATGTTCACGTCGTCGTTCGGACTTATCGGCTTTTGTGATCCGATCTCGCCGCCGACGAGTTGAATCGCTCGGTTCGCGATCACCTCGTTGACGTTCATGTTGCTCTGCGTGCCCGAACCGGTCTGCCAGACATAAAGGGGGAAATGCGCGTCGAGCGCGCCGGAGGCGGTTTCGTCCGCGGCTTTCACGATCACGTCGCGCTTCCATCCTGGAAGAACCCCGAGTTCCGCGTTAGCGATCGCGCAGGCCTTCTTCACAATGCCATAGGCTCGATACACTTCCTTTGGCATCCGGTCGTCGGCGATCGCGAAATGCGCCAACGAACGCTGGGTCTGCGCTCCCCAATAGCGATCCGCGGGAACGTCAATCGAGCCCATGCTGTCGAACTCGGCGCGAACGCCGGTCGCCTCCACGCCGATCGGAACGTCTCTCAAAGCTGGCGGTGCGTCGTTGCGATCCATGGAAACCTCCGCGCGAGACTGTGCAACCTCGCGCGGGCCGCGAGGGTTCCCGATCTCAGTAGCCGATGCTGAAACGCTCCCGGATATGCCTGGGGCGCTCCAACTCGTCGACTGCCGCGATTGCAAAGTCCTCGAACGAGATGCTGCTGCCTTTTTCGCTGGCGATCAACTCGTTCTTGCCGAGGCGAAACTGGCCCGTACGTTCGCCAGGGATGAACATCGCTGCAGGGGAAAGAAAGGTCCAGTCGAGATCGTCGACTTTGCGCAGCTTGTCGAGATACTCGCCGCCTTTCGAGGCCTCGGTTCTGTAAGCTTCAGGGAACTGCGGCGTATCGATCAGCTTTACGCCTGGAGCGACTTCGAGGCTGCCGGCGCCGCCGACGACGAAATAGCGCTTCACGCCGGATTCGCGAACGGCGTCGATTAAAAGCTCGGGGTCGCTTGCTGAGAAATGAACTGAACTAATTATAGCATCATGGCCTTTGAGCAGAGTCACGAGGCCAGGCTTGTCGAACACATCGCCCTTCGCAACCGACACGCCGGCGCCAGCGGCGATCTTCTCTGGGTTTCGAGCTATCCCTGTGACCTGATGGCCTCGGCGAACGAGTTCAGCGAGCAGACGTGAACCCGCAGCGCCTGAGGCGCCGATGAGCGCGACTTTCATGCACATCTCCTGTACGGTATCGAAGTGATACTCAGTTTCAAGAAGACAGCTTATGCCGCACGCTCAGCCCGCTGTGAAGAAGGCGCGCTTTCCTCACTTGGTTTCCCCGCGGGAACCCGCGCACTTCCAGAAGAAACCAGCGGGTCCCGAAGCAGGATTGGCGCCTGATCCTTATCACGCAAACTGCCCTACCCGCACGGTGCTCGACCAGATCGGCGACAAATGGACCGTGCTCGTACTCGGCTTGCTTGCCGAAAGCCCGTTGCGGTTCAACCAATTGCGACGCGCCGTCGAGGGTCTCACGCAGAAGATGCTGTCGCAAACTCTTAAGGCGCTGGAGCGCGACGGCCATGTCACGCGCACGGTGACATTAACTTCGCCGATCTCGGTCGAGTACGCGACCACGCCGCTCGGCTCTTCGCTAGCCGCCACTGTTGGCGAGTTGCAACGCTGGGCCGTGGCGAACATTGGAGAAATCGAGACGGCGCGTGAACGTTACGACGCGTCGGCGCGATGAAGCTTGCGTGGACGCGTCGGCCATGGCCTTTCCCGCTGGTCACAATCGTGATTCGGGAGGGGTCGCCATGTCAGAGTCGCCGATAGGGCCATTGGTCGACCCGCATCCGGCGCCACGGCCCGCGCGGGTAACGCTCACGGGTCGCATGGTTTCAATAGTACCGCTCGACACGAAAGTGCATGCGCGAGCGCTTTACGAGGGTTCCAGCGGAGAGGAACGCGAGGGACTTTGGGCGTATCTGTTCAACGGCCCGTTCCCCGATTTTGCGTCCTTCGAGGCGGACGTCGAAGCCAAGTCGCAAGCGACCGATCCGCTCTACTTCGCAGTCGTCGACAACGCCAGCGGCACGGCGGTTGGATACCAAAGTCTGATGCGGATTGATCTTACGCATCGCGTGATCGAAGTCGGCGGCATCATGTACACCCCAGCCTTGCAAGGGACGGTCGGGTCGACGGAGGCGCAATATCTATTCGCGCGCTATGTGTTCGACGATCTTGGATACCGCCGCTACGAATGGAAATGCAACGATCTCAACGCGCCCTCGAAGCGAGCGGCGCTGCGGCTCGGATTCGGCTTCGAGGGAATATTTCGCCAGCATATGATCGTGAAAGGACGAAACCGCGACACGGCGTGGTTTTCGATGCTGGATGGAGATTGGTCGGCACGCCGCGCGGCCTTCGAGCGCTGGCTCGCCCCAGGCAATTTTGACGAGCGAGGGCGCCAAAAAATGAGCCTCGGCCGCAGCGCCACAGCGGCAAGCTGAAGCCTAGCGTCGCGTAACACACTGTTAAGGTGAATAGTTAGGGTTAAGTCGCTATTAAGAAGTCAATGTCAGGTTTCCCCAGGTGATTAATCGCGGGCCCGACCGGCGCGCTCAGTACTAAGGGGAACCCGTAATGGCCTATGTGAAGGCGTTAGCCTTGGCTTCCGTCGCGGTGCTCGCGCTAACGCGCGCGAGTTCGGCCGCCGATCTGCTCCCGCCGCCGGCATACGAGCCGCCGCCTCCGCCGCCAATCATTAGCGAACTTGGCGGATGGTATCTGCGCGGCGACGTCGGTCTAGGCGTCAACAACACGCCGAATTTTTCGACATCGCCCAGTCCGCTTAACTTCACAGGCAGCGACGTCGCGACCGACGATTACTTCAATAAGAGCCTTTCCGAATCCGGGCTGTTCGACCTGGGGGTCGGATATCAGATCAACAACTGGTTCCGGGTCGACGTTACCGGCGAATTGCGCGGGGGCTCGACGTTCCAGGGCCTGGAGGTCGTCAACGACTCCACCACAAACAACCAGTTTGCTGATTTCTACCGCGCCAACATGTCCTCGCTGCTTGGCATGGTCAACGGCTACGTCGACCTCGGCACTTGGTACGGCATGACGCCCTATGTCGGCGCCGGTGTGGGCGTCGCCTACAACAAGTTTTATGGCGCAACAGACAATGGATCGAACACCGTATATTATAACGGTCCTGCCCAACCTGGCATTACATCGTCCTCCGGCGGTATATTTGGAAGCAACACCAGTGCGAATCTCGCCTGGGCGCTGATGACTGGCCTCGATTTCAACATCACTCAAAACCTGAAACTAGAACTAGGTTATCGCTTCCTCGACTACGGCAAGTTCAAGTCAGGGGTCTCGAACTGCCTTAGCGGCGCCGGCTCCGCGGGGAGCTTCTCCGGCGGCAACTGCACCGGCGGCGGCTACAAGCTTGCCTCGCATGAGTTGACCTCGAACGACTTCCGGATTGGTCTGCGCTGGATGATTGACACGGCCGCGCCCCCGCTCGAGCAAGCCCCGCTGGTGCGCAAGTATTGATTGGACTACGCCTTCTCCCGATGGCGGGAGAAGGACTTGCCTCTGGGCTTGTCCGAAGGTCTGGCCAAGCGCCGGTGAGGGACTCCCTCCCTCTCTTCCTAATTCGCAAGCTGTCCATTTCCGTCAACCGAAAGAAAAACTCAATCAAGACAATAAGTACTCGCGCAACCGTGCTTTTAAAGTTTCCAGTCCCGCAGGATCGCGATCAAGTAAGGCAAGCGCGCTCCCAACCGCGCGACTGGGCGCCAGATCGCCGGTCTCATATTTCTGAAAGGCGCGAGGGCCACCGCCGATCAGTTCGCCTGCCTGTTCCTGCGTCAGCCCCAACTTAGTTCGGATGCTTTTGATGTCCTCCGGCATTGGCAGGCCCTCACGCTGAGATTTCAGCCGATTGAGCGCACGATCGGAGATTTTCATGTCTTCGCCGGTGTGGATGCTCTCGTCGGATTCCAAACAGTACCATCCCGGCATGTCCAACACTATGCTGACGCCCTTGTACTCTAGGGTCATCGGACGCACGCCCCGCTGCATAGGCGATCCCGTTTTCGGGCACATGGGATTAGTCTTTGTCTTTCTCCTTGAAAGACAGCAGCAAAAATTCCGTTACGATATCTGCTGTGAATTTTACGTAGAGAAGCCCGGACTGTGAAGGAACATGATAGACGTCTTACCAGATTCGATGATCCGCATTGGAGGTCGTAGACTTGTAGAAATGCCCTCGTTGCATGCTCGATATCGAGGCGACAATGTCATCGCGGCCAAAGCCGATGTTTGCCGCACTACGTATTGCCGTGCTAGTCAGATTAAGCTTGTTGGGAGCGTCGAATACCAACTTGAAAGCGTCAAGATCATACGTCGGCTTTCGCTCAGCCATAAACTAATATACACCAATGTGGTGTATGGTTAAGGGCGCCTTACAACGACAGCCCCAGCAACTTCCCGATCTCGCCGACGATTCCGCGCCGGAACAGCAGCACGCAGGCGACGAACACGGCGCCCTGGATCACGGTGACCCATTCTCCGAACTCCGCGAGATAGTTCTGCATCGACACCACGACGATGGCGCCGACTACGGGGCCGTAAAGCGTTCCCATCCCGCCAAGTAATGTCATGAGTACGACCTCGCCGGACATGGAGAAGCCGACGTCGGTTAGCGAAGCGTTCTGCACTACAATCGCCTTCGTCGCTCCGGCGAGCCCGGCCAGCGCAGCGGAAATGACGAACGCCATCAGCTTGTAGCGCTGCGATCTGTAGCCGAGCGAAATCGTGCGCGGCTCGTTCTCACGGATCGCCTTGAGGATCTCCCCGAACGGCGAGTTTACAGTGCGATAGACAATGTAGAAGCCTATCAGGAATACGCAGGCGACGAATACGTAGAGCGGCGGCGTCGTCGAGATGTCGATCAGGCCGAATACGCGGCCCTGCGGCACCGACTGTATGCCGTCCTCGCCATGCGTGAAGGGAGCCTCGACGCAGAAGAAGTAGACCATTTGCGACAGCGCGACGGTGATCATCGCGAAATAGATGCCCTGGCTGCGGATCGCCAGCGCCCCCGATACGAGACCCAGCAAGGCCGCAACCGCTACGCCGCAAAGGATCGACAGTTCCGGATCCAGGCCCCAGACTTTCGCGGCGTGCGCGCTCACATAACTCGCCATGCCGAGAAACATGGCGTGGCCAAACGAGAGCAGGCCGACATAGCCGATCAGCAGATTAAAAGCGCAGGCGAACAAAGCGATACAGAGCATCTGCATCACAAAGAAGGGATACGCGAAGAACGGCGCCACGATGATGAAGGCTAGCATAACCGCGAAGGCGATCAGCGCGTCGCGTCCCTCGTGGTGGGTGTGCACGACGGGCGCAGTGACGGTGGTGGCGCTCATCTCACGCAACTCTACCAAAGAGGCCCGAGGGCCGGATGATAAGGACAATCGCCATGATGACGAACACGACGGTGTTGGACGCCTCGGGATAGAACACTTTCGTCAGGCCCTCGACCACGCCGAGCGCGAAGCCGGTGAGGATCGAGCCCAGGATTGACCCCATGCCGCCGATCACGACGACGGCGAACACGACCGCGATTATGTCGGCGCCCATGCCCGGCCGCACCTGATTGATCGGCGCCGCCAGTACGCCAGCAAGCGCCGCGAGGCCCACGCCGAACCCATAGGTCGCGGTGATCATCAGCGGCACATTGATCCCAAAGGCCCGCACCAGCGTCGGGTTTTCCGTCGCCGCTCGTAGGTAAGAGCCGAGCTTTGTCTTCTCGATCCCAAACCAGGTGGCGAAACAAACGACCAGCGAGACGATGATGACCCAAGCGCGATATTTCGGCAGGAACATGAAGCCGACGTTGAAGGCGCCGGAGAGTTCGGGCGGCGCGGGGTACGGTTTGCCGGAGGCGCCGAATTCATTCTGGAACAGGCCCTGAACCACTAATGCGAGGCCAAAGGTCAACAGCAAGCCATAGAGATGATCGAGGTTGGCGATCCACTTGAGGAACAGCCGTTCTGTAAGGGCGCCGAGCAAGCCGACGATCACCGGCGCCAATACGAGAGCAAACCAGTAATTGAGACCGGCGTAGTGCAGCAGGAAATAGGCCGTAAAGGCGCCGACCATGTAGAAGGCGCCGTGCGCGAAATTGACGATGTTGAGCATGCCGAAGATCACGGCAAGGCCGAGGCTAAGCAGCGCGTAAAATGACCCGTTGATCAGGCCGATCAGTAGCTGCCCATAGAGTTGCTGCGCGGTAATGGTGTGGCCAAGCAACGTCATCGGCGGACGCTCGCGCGTCGCGGCCAGGACGCAGCGTTTTCACACGCCGAGGTAGTCATGCAGCTTGTCCATGTTCGAACTGAGATCGGCGTTGGCGAAAGCGTCGATGATTTGGCCATGTTCCATCACGTAGTAGCGGTCGGCGACCGTGGAGGCCCAGCGGAAGTTCTGTTCGACCAGCAGGATCGTGAAGCCCTCTTTCTTCAGTTCGGCGATCGTGCGCCCGATCTGCTGGATGATGACCGGCGCAAGACCCTCGGTCGGCTCGTCGAGCATCAGAAAACGCGCGCCGGTGCGCAGGATGCGCGCAATCGCCAGCATTTGCTGCTCGCCGCCAGACAACTTGCCACCGCCGCTGCCGAGCCTTTCCTTCAGATTAGGAAACAGCGTGAAGATGCGTTCGTTGTCGAGGCCGCCGGTCGCGGCGACGCGCGGCGGCAGCATCAGGTTTTCGCGTACGCTGAGCGAGGCGAAGATGCCACGCTCCTCCGGGCACAGCGCGATTCCGGCGCGCGCGATCCGGTCCGAGGACAAGCCCACCGTCTCGCGGCCCTCGAACTTCGCGGAACCCTTGCGCTTGCCGACAATGCCCATGATCGACTTGAGCGTGGTCGTCTTGCCTGCCCCGTTACGCCCGAGCAAGGTTACGACTTCGCCGGGCCTGACGACAAAGTCGACGCCGTGCAGGATGTGGGATTCGCCATACCAAGCCTCGAGACCGGCGACGACAAGCTGGGGATCGGCGTCAACCATCACCGACCCCGAGATAAGCAGTCTTCACGTCAGGATTATTGGATACGGTGGCATAATCGCCCTCCGCCAGCACCCGGCCGCGCGTCAATACCGTAATGCGATCGGACAGATTGGCGACCACCTGCAGATTGTGCTCCACCATCAGCACGGTGCGGTTCACCGAAACGCGGCGGATCAGCGCTACGATCCGGTCAATGTCCTCATGCCCCATGCCTGCCATGGGCTCGTCGAGCAGCAGCATTTCCGGATCGAGCGCGAGCGTGGTGGCGATCTCCAGAGCGCGCTTGCGGCCATAGGAGATTTCGCCCGCCGGTGAATTGGCGAACTCCGAGAGGCCGACATCGGCGAGCAACTCGCGCGCACGGTCGTTGAGGGCGTTAAGCACGCGTTTGGAACGCCAGAAATCGAAATTGTCGCCGCGCTTGCGTTGCAAAGCGACGCGCACGTTTTCCATCGCGGTTAGATGCGGAAATACGGCTGAGATCTGGAATGAACGCACGAGGCCGAGCCGCGCGACATCCGCTGGGCGCATCGCGGTAATGTCGCGGCCATTGTAAACGATCCTCCCGTTGGTCGGCCGCACGAACTTCGTCAGCATATTGAAGCAGGTGGTCTTGCCCGCGCCGTTCGGTCCGATCAGTGCGTGGATCGAGCCGCGACGCACACGCAAGTCGACGCCGGATACAGCCTTGAAGTCGCCGAATGACTTGCCCAAGCCCTCCGTCGTAAGGATGATGTCATCGCTCATGCCAGCCGTTTTGCGGAAATTGGTGCGCGCTCCCTAGAATTTCTAGCCTGCGGTCAAACCATCGCAGCGTGTTAATGTAAAGGGCGAAAGACGTCGCTGCGTCTGACGATTCAGAGGGACCGATTGTGCAGCCGCCGCTCCCAGTTGAGCGCCTGCCGCACGATTTCGTCCAGATCGTCGCGTTGCGGCTTCCATCCCAGCTTCTCGCGCACGAGGTCGGCCCGCGCGACGATCGCTGCGGGATCGCCCGCCCGGCGCGGCGCGAGATTAACCTTGAAGTCAATGCCAGACACTCGCTTCACGACCTCGATCACTTCCTTCACTGTAGCGCCGTGTCCGTAGCCGCAATTACAGACGATCGCCTCGCCGCCGTTACGCAAATAAGCCAGCGCCGCCAGATGCGCGTCGATCAGGTCGGTGACCTGGATGTAGTCGCGCACGCAAGTGCCGTCGCGGGTTGGATAATCTTCGCCGAAAATATCCATGCTGGCGTGGCGACCCAGCGCAGTCTGCACGCCGCGCTTGATAAGATGGGTTGCGTTGGGGGTGGACTGGCCGAGCCGGCCCTTCGGATCGGCGCCCGCTACGTTGAAATAGCGCAACGCGACATAGCGAAAATCATAAGCGCGCGCGCAATCCTCAAGCATCCATTCGACCATTA
>JAYTRP010000227.1:0-5699 GCA_043746145.1 Hyphomicrobiales bacterium
AAAAAAGGACTACATCCGAGAGCGGTTGAGCACGCCCTCCGATCTAAGCACCGAGGCTACGCGAGACATCGCAGCGGCGCTTAGTGGATTGCTTGCCGACGTATTTGCTTTGTATCTGAAGACCAAGAACTTCCATTGGCACATGAGCGGCCCTCATTTTCGTGATTTTCATCTTCTGCTCGACGAGCAAGGCGTTCAACTTTTCGCAATGACGGATCCGATGGCGGAGCGGGCGCGCAAGGTTGGTGGGACAACGTTGCGCTCGATCGGCCAGATCGCCCGCCAGCAGCGTATTCTCGACAATGACGCTGATTATGTCGATCCCCACGCGATGCTGGCCGAATTGCGCGACGACAACAAACAACTCGTCTCATTCCTGAGGAGCGCCCATTCTGTCTGCGAAGGGTACGGAGATGTCGCAACCACAAGTCTGATCGAAGTATGGATCGATGAATCAGAACGACGCACGTGGTTTTTGTTCGAAGCAACCCGTCATCTCACAGAGAAATAATATCCTTTAACTTGATGGAACGAAGCGCTTTTAGCTTGCAATGCGCCTCGTTCCACAAAAGCCCGCCTACGCGCCATCGCCACGTTTGAACGGCAACCCCGCCTCGTAATCCGCGATCTGTTCGTCGACCATTTCGCGCTCGCGCTCCAGGTAATCCCGGATTGCGCGGGAGAAGCGCGAGTCGGCGAATTCATGCGCGGAATGCGTGGCGACGGGGCGGTAACCACGGGCGAGTTTGTGCTCGCCTTGTGCTCCGGCCTCGACGCGGGCGTAGCCGTGGCGGATCGCGTATTCGATCGCCTGGTAGTAGCAGACCTCGAAATGCAGGAACGGACGCTCCTCGATGCAGCCCCAGTTGCGGCCGTAGATCGCATCCTTGCCCAGGAAGTTGATCGCGCCCGCTATGTGGCGCTCGCCGCGCCGCGCCATAACCAGCAGCACGTGTTCGGACATCGTCGCGCCGATCTGATCGAAGAAGGCGCGCGTGAGGTAGGGGCGACCCCATTTGCGCGAGCCGGTGTCCATGTAGAAAGCGTAGAACGCGTCCCAATGTTCGGGCTTGAGATCGTCGCCTGTTAGCAAATCGATCGTTACCTCCTCGCCCAGCGCGTCGCGCCGCTCACGCTTGATCGCCTTGCGCTTGCGCGAGGCGAGCGCCGCCAGAAACGCGTCGAAGTCGGCGTAGTTCTCGTTTTGAAAGTGGAATTGCTCGCCGGTGCGTCGCGCAAAGCCAGCAGCGCCCAGAGCCTCAGCGTCGGCATCATTGGCGAAATTGACATGGATCGACGAAGCGCCGACCGCTTTGCGCAGGCCCCGCAAGCCCGCGATCAGACCTTCGCGAGCGCCTTCGGGCGCATCGGCGGCGACCAGCAGCCGCCGACCCGTGACGGGCGTAAACGGCGCCGCCACCAGGATCTTTGGGTAATATTGCCCGCCCGCCTGTTCGAACGCATTGGCCCAGGAATGGTCGAATACGTATTCGCCCATGCTGTGCGATTTCAGGTAAGTCGGCGCGGCGGCGATGAGCTTTCCCGCCTCGTCCTCAACCAGAACGTGAGCCGACGACCAGCCGGTGCGCGCGCCGACCGAGCGAGACCGTTCGAGCGCAATCAGAAAGGCATGGCTGACGAACGGATTAAAGCGTTCGCCACAAGCCTCTGATTCGGCAAGGTTTGGCGGGTTGGCGCAGGCGTCCCACGCGGCGGCGGGGACGGTTTCGAGTGATTCGACAATACGGGCGGTGAACCGGGGCATGGCGCCTATTTGGAGCGGGTGAGCCGAAACGCAATCTTGGCCCTTCGGCGCCGCAGCATCAAGCGGCGAGATGACACGTGTGCGTTTACGGCTCCAGAGAACCAATGCGAAGTTCCTCAGCGCGTGAAGGGCGAACAAGCCTCTGTCCTCTCCTTGCCAAGCCAACGCGACACGGTCGTCGCGAAAAAGGCGCCAAGACGAGAGTTTTCGTGAGAACAGCGATGCAACTATCGCCTATGCGGAGCCGATGGCTTCCTGCGGCGTCAATCCCGGTCAGCAGCCGTGGCACAGCAATAAACCGGCCCGCGGCGAACTCGGCCGACAGGTCGTGACGCGGGGTGAGACCTTCAGCAAGGCAGAAGAGCGTCTCCGGCGGCGCCTGCGGCGGCATGACGCCCTCGCGGCCTCGTGTGGCCTGAGCCCGGCGGGCAGTGTGCGGGATCTCCGCCTGCTCGCGGCGTTCCAGCACGACGAACTCAACCGCCAGCACTGCGTAAGCCGCATGTCGCCGAACCTCCACGCCGGGCGCGGGCCAAGCCCTTGGGGCGAACACGGCGGCCATCGCGCGGCGGAGGTTCGCCAGGATGCAATAGGCGACGCCTCGGGCCCCGTTGCCCAAACTGGCGCTCGACAACGTGTTCGGGACCGCGATCGCCAAGCTGGCTTCGCACAACCAGCCTGTTGGCGTCGGCGCCTATTTGCGCGGGCATGTCGGCCAAAAGGTCGGCTTCGACAATGCAAAAAAACCGCCGCGAACTTGGGCCGGAGTTTCGCGACATGCGCGCATCGATCGGCGAAGTCGTCGCCGACCTTCAGCGCTGGGGCCAGATCAGCGCCTGAGCGCGCTCGAATTCACGCCGCCTCGCGACGACGAAGCGACACCGCCGTCGCGGGAATGCCGACCTCGAACGGCGTCGGATCGGACCAGAACCGGCGCGCAAATTTGCTCGAATCGACACGGTAAGGCCGGTCCCAAGTAAAACGCATCTCCACGAATTCTCGCAGCATAGGCGTGAATGCGCCAAGCGCCGGCAGCGCCCAGGTTGGCAAGCCACGCACCCGCAACGGAACGCCGAGCGCGGCGGCGCCTAGCGCCAGGATTTGGCGCGGGGTCTGGACCGGCGCGCAGGGCACGTGCCACGCCTGCCCGAAGGCGTCGTCCGGCGCATCGAGCAGCGAGACCGTCGCTCGCGCAACATCGGGGACATAGGCGATGTCGTGCGGCGTATCGGGTGAGCCGAGCCAGAACGCCGTCTCGCCTTTCGCCAATGCCGTAAGCCCAGTTGTGCCAAGCGCGGAATTTGCAACGCCCGGCCCATAGAAATCGGGGGCCCGCACCGCCGCGACCTTCACGCGTCCCGCCGCGCTCGCCGCCTGCCAAATCCGGGTCACCGCGGCACGAACTGCGGGCTTGAGGCCGATGTCGGTAAGCGGCATATCCTCGGTGAGCGGAGCGGTTTGCGAGCCGTACATGTAGAGCCCATCGACGAACACGAGCCTCGCGCCCGTCGCCGCGCAAGCCTCGACGAAGTTCGTGATCGTGCGCGGCCAGACCTCGCGCCACAGCTTGCCGGAATAAGGAAAGCCGATTGCTAGCACCACCTGAGATGCGCCCTCGATCGCTGTGCGCACCGAAGCGGGATCGGTCGCGTCGCAGGGGACGTAAGTTGCGCCAGCGGGCAGTGAAGTCGGCCGGGTGCGCTGGCCGACGCGCACGGGCTGTCCGCGCGCCGTGAGGATTTCCGTAGTGGCCCGGCCAACCGGGCCGTAGCCGATCACAGCTATCAAATTCGACATAGACGCCTCCATTTGACGCAAGACTACGCGATGCGGTAGCATATAAAAAATGCATTGTTGGTATCGACATCATGCGTCAAGTGAATTTAGCGGGCCTGGACCTGAACCTTTTGCCAGCGTTGGAGGCGTTAATCCGGCGACGCAATGTCACCCGCGCAGCGGAGGACGTAGGTTTAAGCCAACCCGCCATGTCGCGTGCGCTCGCCCGTCTGCGCTCTGCGCTGGGCGACCCTTTGCTGGTGAGGGCGCCCGGCGGATTGGCGCCGACGGCTCGCGCGCTAACGCTGGAGCCCCAGCTCGCCGCCGCGCTCGACGCGCTCGGCGGCCTCTATCGCGTGGCTGAATTCTCGCCCGCGCGCCTGCGCCGCGCCTTCCACATCGGGGCGTCCGACGCACAGACCGTGATGATCGCGCCCGCGCTACTCGCATCCGTACGCGAGGCGGCGCCTGACGTGGACCTGCGCTTCGAGCCTTATGGCTCGGATATGCGCGCGCGACTGGAGCAGGGCGAGCTCGATCTCATCTTTGCGTTGACGACGACGCCGCTGCCGCCCGGCGCGTTCAGCGAGGCGGTCGCTCGCGACCGCCTCGCCCTCGTGATGCGGCGCGACCATCCTGCGGCGGCGCGTAGCTGGACGAAAGCCGATTATGGCCGCGTCGATCATGTCACAGTGGCAATTCGTGGCGACGACCAATCGGATATCGACGCGGAACTCGCCCGCGACGGCGTCGCCCGCCGCATCGTGCTGCGCACCCCTCATTTCGTGGCGGCGCTGGCGGCGGTCGGCGCGACCGACGCGGTGACTACGCTGTCGGCGGCGCTGGCGCGACGCTTCGCCTCCGTGTTTGGCCTGATCCTCGCTGCGCCGCCGCTGGACTCGCTCGACTTGGAACTGGCGGTCGTAGGAGCCGCGACGCGGGCGGCCGATCCCGCGCTGAAGTGGCTCGTTGCGAAGGTGCGCGAGGCGGCGGGGGAGGCGTATCGGACGTAGCGATTTTTGGCGTCTGCGCGGCTAGCTGATAGCGAGCGGGCTGGCTACCGGAGGCCGCGCAATCTTGGACGGCGTCTCCCGATGATCGATCCATTGTTTCCCAATCTCGGCGCTTTGCGCTCGCCGACATATCAGCAAGCTCTCGCTGCACGGTTCGACTCAGCATGGCGAAAACCGGCTGGACAGCGACGTCGACCTGTTGGTCGAATTCGAGCTCGATTGTAAGCCGGGCCTCATTGGCACGTCCGTGATCGAGCACGAATTTTCGGAATTGCCAGGAGGGCGGAAGGTTGCTCTGCGCACCGCTGGAGATTTAAGCCGGCACTTTCGGGACCAAGTCTCGTGCGACGCTCGGCTTCAGTATGCGGCGTGCGGATGTTGTTCGTCCTAGGCGCATAGTCGAGCCCACGAGGTCCATCTTGCGGCGGGTGATGACGGCAGCTAGCGCGCGTTGTTAATTCGCTGCGACAGCTTCCCGGCTTTTCGCTATGAACCGGCTGCGCTGCGACTCTATTTCACTCGCCCGGAGCCCCGCCCTTGTCTGCTTCCCCTTACATCCTCGACGGCAAGGCCGTATCCGAGGCGACCCTCGCGCGCGTCGCCGAGGCCGCGCGAGAGCTGGCGACGCAGGGCTTGCAGCCGGGACTTGCCGTGATCCTCGTGGGCGCCAATCCCGCGAGCCAGGTTTATGTCGGCGCGAAGGGCAGGGCGGCCAAGCAGTGCGGCTTTCACTCTTTGCAATTCGACCTACCCGAGACGACCAGCGAAACCGAGCTGTTGGCGCTAGTGGAGCGGCTGAACGCCGACCCGCAAGTTCACGGCATCCTGGTGCAACTTCCGCTGCCGAAAGCCATCGACTCGACCCGCGTGCTCGAGGCGGTCGCGCCGGCCAAGGACGTCGACGGCTTCCATCCGATCAATGTCGGCCTCGCCTCGACCGGTGTATTTGGCCGGGCGCTGCTTCCGTGTACGCCGGCGGGATCGATGATCCTGATCGACCGCGCCTGCGATGCGCTCGGGATCAAGCTCGACGGACTCGAGGCGGTGATTATCGGGCGCTCCAATATTGTCGGCAAGCCGATGGCGCAACTGCTGCTCGCCCGCAATTGCACGGTGACAATCGCACATTCGCGCACGCGCGATCT
>JAYTRP010000228.1:0-1741 GCA_043746145.1 Hyphomicrobiales bacterium
GATACGGATCAGGTTAGCCGAGAATTGCTCTAGCAGGTCCAGAGCAGGGCGGAAGACGCAGCCTATGCAGGGTATTGCTGCAGGCCATACATTCCAGACCAAACTTGCCGGCCTTATGTTACCTTTCTCGCTATGAATCCTGTGGACTTAAACTTGCTCACAGCGCTGGACGCGCTTCTCGCAGAGGGAAGCGTGGCGGGCGCGGCGCGACGGCTTGGCCTGAGCGCATCCGCAATGAGCCGCACGCTCACACGCCTTCGCGCCGCCACCGGCGACCCTCTGCTCGTTCGCGCTGGACGCGGTTTGGCGCCGACTCTCCGCGCGATGGAACTTCGAGATCGCGTTCGAGAAGCCGCCAAGGAGGCGCTGGCGTTGCTGCGGCCTTCGCTCGTAGGACTGGACCTCTCCGGATTGGAACGGACCTTCACTATCCGGGCCAACGATGGTTTCGTGGAGACTATTGGCGCTCGCTTGCTGGCGGCGCTAACGCTTGCAGCGCCCGGTGTCCGGCTACGCTTCGCGCCTAAACCGGACAAGGACGTGCGTGCATTACGCGAGGGACTTATCGATCTTGAAATTGGCGTTCTCGGCGAGGCGGGGCCGGAGGTCCGCGTGCAGTCGCTTTTCCGAGACAGGTTCGTGGGCGTCGTTCGCGAGGGCCACCCGCTTTTGGATGTCGACGAGATCACGCCGGAACTTTACGCCGCGTGCAGTCACGTCGTCGCCTCGCGTCGTGGAAAAACAAACGGACCTGTCGATCAGGCGCTGGCCGTGCTCGGCTTGAAACGCACCGTGCTGGCCGTGGTCCCGGGCTTTTCCGCGGCGCTGGCGATCGCCAAATCCTCTGATCTCGTCGCTCTGGTTACAGCCTCGTTTCACGCTGCCCATGACAGTCGGCCAGGATCCGACTGCCGGCGCTCACGAGCTTTCCCGCTACCTGTGCAAACCGACCCGATCACGGTGTCCCAGATATGGCACCCCCGCCTCGATGCCGACCCGGGCCACCGCTGGCTCCGCGGAGTTTTGTTGGCGGTCTGTCGGGAGTGAACCTGCCCGCTTAATCACCCCCGCCCGAACACATCGTTGGTCTGCGCCGTCACCCGTACGAACGTCGTCCGCTTGGCCACTTCTTTCAGCTGCGTCGCCCCGATATAGGTCATCATCGAGCGCACGCCGCCCATGATTTCCGCCATTGTCGGGTCGACCGGGCCGCGGTAGGGCGTATCGACGGTCTTGCCCTCGGCTGCGCGATAAGCCGCGACTCCGCCGGAGTATTTGTTCATCGCGGTCTCTGACGACATTCCATAGAACGACATCGCAACGGGAACCCTCTTGCCGTCCCGCTCCTCGTAGCGGACCTCGCCCTCGCACTCATCGTGGCCCGCCAGCATGCCGCCGAGCATAACGAAATCCGCGCCGGCTCCGTAGGCTTTCGCGACGTCGCCGGGCACGGTGCAGCCGCCATCGGCGCAGACCTGGCCCTTCAGCCCATGCGCTGCATCGGCGCATTCGATGATCGCCGAGAGCTGGGGATAGCCGACACCCGTGACCCGGCGGGTTGTGCAGACCGAGCCCGGGCCGATGCCGATTTTTACAATGTCGGCGCCAGCGAGAATCAGGGCTTCCGTCATGTCGCCCGTCACCACATTGCCCGCCATGATCACGGATGTTGGGTTTTCGTCACGGACGCGTTTGACCGTCTCGAGAAACTTTTCGGAATAGCCGTTGGCGACGTCGAGGC
>JAYTRP010000229.1:0-5672 GCA_043746145.1 Hyphomicrobiales bacterium
GACCTGTTTGGGAGCGCTCCCCCGCCGCTCGATGCTCCGCAGACTGAACTCGGTTCGAATTGGTACATCCGCGGCGACATCGGCCTGAATTTTGAATCATCGCCGACGATTGTCACTAAGGACAACTTGTTGCCGCCAATCAGCGACGTAGACATCGCGACGGGCGTTCCGTTCAACGGTGCGCCGATCGGCGACGCTAGCACCAACGTGCCCATCACGCGCGGCAACAATCGTTCGGACGAAAACATCAATTTTGATTTGGGTTTTGGCTATCGAATCAACGATTACTTTCGCGTTGAGGCCATGTACGACTATCATCAGGGACCGGGCCTGGCGGCTACAGGCAAGGCTTACTGTCCTGGTCAGGTCAATGCTGTCTCGAACTCTGTCGGCACGACGACGGCAGGCGTAACGACATATGCGGCAATACCGGTCGGCTACGCCTATGATTTCAGCACCTGCAACGGCTATCTAAACGCCACGCAGTACAACAATCTTGCGCTCGCCAACGCCTATGTCGATTTAGGCACATACTGGATTCTTTCGCCGTATATCGGGGCTGGATTTGGCTTGAACGTCAATACGATTTCAGGCAGCTTAGAGTATAATAATAAATCCACTGGCGAGACTTACGCTGGGCCGACCGTCACGGGTAGCGCACCAGCCGTATGGGTCGTGAATAGCGGCAATACGGCCGGTAACGGTACTCCCATCTACACTCCGCTTGTTGGGAAAAAAACCTTGCAGGGACCGCAAATGGAGATTGGGCCGCAGAACTGGACCCGCAAATTCAACTCTACCAAATATACATTTGCGGCGGCTCTGATGGCCGGCGTTGGCATTAAGATCAGCCAATCGGCGACCCTCGACCTCGGCTATCGCTTCATCAATCCAACGATCGGCAGTTCCACTAAGAGCGCTATTCAGAGCTTTAACATTGGCGTCCGCTACAACCTCAACTAATCGCTGACGGTCCGCGCGGACACTGTCGTAGTACCCAGAGTACTACGACTAGCAGCGCGGACGTCCAATGAAACATGATCAAAAGCCGTCATCGGCTGTTCATCACCGCAAGCAGGCTGCTGGCCAAACTATCGCAACATCAGCCGGCGCCAGGCGGGCGGGCCAGTGAAATGAGCGCATCAGCCACCGCATAGTCCTGGTAGCCGCACCGGGCGAGTGGCTTTGCGCCGGCGGTGTCAAACCGTCCGTCCTTGATCAAGGCGTCGTCGATATGGAACGCGACCACTTCCCCAAGGACAAGGATGTTGTCGAGCGCTTCGCCGTTTCGATCCTGTAATCGAATAATCTGCGTCACTTTGCATTCAAGGCTCGCATGCGCTTCAGCGACGCGCGGAGCCTCGACGAGTCGACAGGCCGCCATCGTCAGCCCCGCGTATTCGAATTCGCTCGTCCCCCGTGGCAGCGGCGCCGAGGTTTCGCTCATCGGCTTAAAAAGGTCGAACGTGGCCAGATTAAATACAAACTCGCCGCTCTCCTCGGCGAAGGCGGCGGAGTCCTTGTATCCCTCGCTCGAAAAGCCGACGATCGGCGCCTTCATCGACCCGAAGGCGTTGAAGAAACTGTACGGCGCCAGATTGACCAGCCCGTCCCGGGAGCGCGTCGAAATCCACCCGATCGGTCTTGGGGCGATAATTGCCTTGAATGGATCATGCGGAAGCTTCGTCTTGTCGCGCGCGTGGGTCTCGTAAAACATGTGCGGGCCTCACCCTTCAAAGTAGGTCACGATGTCGGCGAGCGGAGGTCGCGGCCGATCTTCGGGGGTAACGCGCGGGCGCCCGATATGGACGAAGCCGGCAATCCGCTCATGGTCTAGAAGTCCAAGCCTTGCTCGAAAACGTGCGTCATAGGCGCACCATTCCGTCAGCCAAGTCGAGCCAAAGCCAAGACTGGTCGCCGCAACGGTGAGAGCCATTGCCGCCGCTCCTACGGAAAGCACTTGCTCCCACTCTGGAACTTTTACGTGCGGCGCGACGCGCGACACGATGCCGATCACCAGCGGCGAACGCGAAAATCGGGCGAGTTCGGCATCGCGGGCGCCGCTATCGAGATCGGGCGCGTCGGCGAGGCGAATTTCCAGCGCAGCCCGCCCAGCCGCGTCGCGCGCAGCGCCCGCAAACACGATAAAACGCCAGGGCGCCAGCTTGCCGTGGTCGGGCACGCGTGAAGCGAGCCGCAGCAGGGTCTCCAGCTCCGGGGCGGTCGGCCCCGGCTCAATCAGATTAATCGGGGGGAGCGAGCGCCGTCGCGAAAGCAGGGCGATGGTTTCGTTCAATTCGTCCTCCATGCATAGACTCCCGTTTGGCCGGAATTCTTGCGCGTGTAAACCGCCATCGCGACGCCCCAAACTGTTGGCATTTTCGCGTTCGAAAGTCGGCTGACTTGACGCCGCGGCGCAAAAAGGGGCATGGCCGCAGCGGCATGATTAGATATTCAGCGGTTCTCGTCCTCGCGTGGCTCACCGGCGCCGGGTTTAGCGCGGCATGGGCGCAGAGACTCGAGACCAGCCCCGTTACGCTCGAATTCCAGGCGATGCTAAGCCAGAACGGGCCGCCGCTCGCAAGCGGGCTTCGCTGGCGTCTCTTCGCGGCCAATCCTGACTCGGACGGCACGCATAAGCTGGTCGCAGAATCGACCGATGCGCGGCCTACCTTTACTGTTCCCCAAGGCGATTACGTCGCCCATGTAGCTTTTGGCCTCGCCAGCGCGATCAAGAACTTGGCGATCGGGGGAGAAACGCGCCAGGAGAAAATCGCGATTACGGCTGGCGCCTTGCGCATCCGCTGCACCGTTGGCGACGTGACCATCGATCCCTCGCATATTTCGCTGGCGATCTTTGTCCCAGAACGAAACAATTCCACCGCTAAACTTGTCTACGCAAAGGCGCGCGCAGGCGATGTGATCGGCGTTCCGGAGGGAACCTACCACGTCGCGTCGACCTATCTGGACACGGTGGGAGTCGGCTCGCTGGGCGTCGGCAGGCCTGGGGGCGCTCCTGTGCCGACCAATTCGATCGCTGCGGGCGACGTGCATGTGGCCGCGGGTAAAATTGTCGACCTTACCCTGCGGCTTCGCTTCGCGACGCTCACGATCAAGCTCGTCAACACACCCGGCGCCGGGGCGCTGGCCAACACCGCCTTTACCGTCCTGACTCCCGGCGGCGACATCGTGCGCGAGTTGATCGGCGCCTTCCCCTCCCTCGTGCTCGCGGAGGGCGAATATGTCGTAGTCGCTCGCCATGACGCGAAAACCTATCAGGCGACTTTCACGGTACAATCAGGTATGGACCGCGACGTCGAAGTGCTCACGCGAGAGGCGGCCCGTTGAGGGCTCGATGGCCATGCAGACGTTTTTCGTTCAAATCAAATGTGCGCTCGGGCGAACCTACGAGGTGGCCAGCGCGCTTGCGGAAGCCGAGATCGCGTCGGAGATCTATTCGATCGCCGGCGACTTCGACATTCTCGCCAAATTCTATGTCGAGAGCGATGTCGACATCGGCCATTTCGTTGGCGAAAAGGTGCATTCCCTCCCAGGAATCTCGGACACGCGCACACTTATCACTTTTCGCGCCTTTTAAAGACTTCGAGGTTTTCACCCATGCGCCCGTTCGCCCTCCTAATTCTACCCCTTTTCGCCAGCGCCGCGCTCGCCGCCGAGCCAAGCTTCCTGTTCGACGTGCTGCGCAAGCCGCATTATCGGCTGTCCTGGGAAAAGCTGATGAAGGACGTGCAGCCGACCCCCGATTGGCTTCTGCAGTTCAGCCGCAACTTCGACGGCGCCTCGGGTGAAATGATCCCCGTGACGATCGAGGGCAAGCCATACGAAGTTTCCTATGTCTGCAAGCCGACCGATTGCAGCGACCATCGATTCGGGGTGATGTTCGACGCTGACGGCATGCACGCTTACGGCGCGCTTGGCGGCAAAGACGATGCGCCGTCATATTTTGGCGCGCCGCCTGCCCTGCTGCAAGAGGCGCTGGCGAAGGCTGTTAAGGGCTAACGCGCAAGCCGGGACGACCGGCAGCGGCAGCTCTCTCAGTCCATGTACCGCGTAATTCCGCCCTCTGGGTCTTGCGCTTCATACCCGTCAGGTCCGCCGGACAAATAGCCCGGCCCGATCGGAATTTTGCCCCGCGCCGGCAGGTCGAGCACATAGGTCGGCATCGCGAGGCCTGAAACGCGGCGGCGAAGTTCACGCATGAGCGCCTGCCCTTCAGCGATCGTTACGCGCAGGTGTGCAGTGCCGGGCGCGCGGTCGGGATGGTGGAGATAATACGGCTTCACCCGCATCTCCACAAAGGCGCGCATCAGAGCTTCCAGCGTGTCGGGATCGTCGTTGACGCCTCGCAGCAGCACGCTCTGGCTGACCATTGCAACGCCTCGATCGATTAGCCGGCGGCACGCGGCACGCGCCTGGAGCGTCAGCTCCCGCGGGTGGTTCGCGTGCAGCGCCACGTAGACCGTTCTGTCGTGACCCTCGGTCAGCGCCGCCGCCAGCGCATCGGACACCCGCTCGGGCGCGGCGACCGGCAGGCGGGTGTGCCAACGCATGATTTTCACGTGCTTGATCGACGCGAGCGCCGAGACGACGGCCTGGAGACGTCGCGGCGACAGCGCCAAGGGATCGCCGCCGGTCAGCACGACTTCCCATATTTCCGGTCGCGCCGCGATATAGTCCAGCGCCGCGGCGAAATCCTTTTCGTCGAGGGCAGCCGCCCCGGGACCGACCATCTCGCGCCGGAAGCAAAAGCGGCAATAGACCGCACAAACTGAAACGAGTTTGATCAGCACACGGTCGTGGTAGCGATGAACCAGCCCGGGGACCGGACTTCTGGCATGGTCGCCGATGGGATCGTCGCTCTCGCTGGAATCGCGAATGAGTTCGCGACTGTCGGGCAGGAATTGCCGGGCGATCGGGTCGGCGGGGTCGGCGGGGTCGATTAGCGCGGCCAGCGCGGGAGGCACGGCAATCGCGTAGCGCGCCCCGACGGCCTCGAATTCGCTCAGTCGCGCTGATTTGGCGAGGCCGGCGGCGATCAGGGACTGGGGACTCGTTAACGTTGACGCCATAGCATTCCGTAGCACGCGCCCGGCTGAAAAAACGACTCCCCCCGCGCCGCCGCCCGGGCTAAGCTACGATAATGGAGGCGAAAATGGCGATCACAGGCGGTCGGCCCCAAGATCTCGCCGATCGCATCGCGCGCCGTCGCGACGCGAGAAAGCCTGATTCCTCCAATGTCTGGCGCCGTGAGTCCTTCACTTTGCCACGAGCCGAGGCGCGCGTAAAAGCCCGCGAATGGTTCGATCGCTACCCCAAAGCCGCCTACATGACCGAGATCGAGTTCTGGCGCGAACTAGCGGACGGGCAGATCGAATTCATAATGCGGCGCCTGCCGACCGCGGATTGAGACGAAGACCCGCAGCGCTGCATGAACGCCGTATTTTCATAGCCAGAGTTTTAGATTTCCTGTGGGTATGCAGCACTTGGCTGGCGTTAAGCCCGAGGCGCACATTCGAGACTTACAAGCAAGCCAAATAAAGAATTGCGACTTTCCGCTCAGGACGCACCGTTAAGGCGGATTATCCATCTAAGCGACCACATCATAGTGGCGAAGTCGAAGCTTTTTCGTATTAAAAGTGTGCCGAAAGCGA
>JAYTRP010000230.1:0-5669 GCA_043746145.1 Hyphomicrobiales bacterium
ACCGTGGTCAATATATGGTGGTTGCCCGCGATCTCCAAAACCCTGCGGCCGCGCTCGGCGAGTTTGATCAGGATTTCGGTAAACTCCTGATAGCGCGGAGTCTCGATCAGGACGGCATTATTGCCGAGATCGCGGATTCGTTGGATGCGCGGCTCGGCGGCGATGTCTTCGTCGGTAAGTCCCTCGACCACGCTGCGCAACCTTAGATCGGCGGGGGCAATCCCCGCGAGCCAGCCGATGCCCTTGGCGTACAGTCCCTTGCCGCCATATTCCAGCGTCAAGGCGACCCGACGTTCCGCGCTGCGGACCCAAGAACCCCGCGCAAACGGCGTCTCGCTCCAGAAGCGCCGCAATTGCGGCCAGAAGGGATAATTGTACCACGGCGTCTGTTGCAGGAAGGCGGCGTAATCGTCAGCGACGGCGAGCGCGAAATCATCCTCCGCCGTGCGCGAGGGTCCCCTGATCCACGCCGTGAGCGCGCCGATCGTCCTCTCCCATCCGCCAATCACCGCCATCTCCCAGGTGAAGCTGACGCCGATGATGTAATCCGTCACGCGCTGGTCGACCGAGACCGGACCGACCCGCCCGGCCGCCTGTGTCGAATGGCAGAGACTGCGCCAAAATCCGAAAATGCTGGCGAGGTAATCGAACGAGGATTCCGAGGCTTGCCGCGTCACCCCGGCGAGGTCGGCATAGGCATAAACGATGTACCATTCGGGAAACGACATGTAGCTGTCGCCCTCGGCGCGGCGATAGCCGGCATCGACAATGCCGAACGCGCTCGGCGCCGCCTCCGCAGCGGGTTGGTCGACACGGCATTGCGTCTCGACATAGGCGATCGGGCTTGCGCTAGCGGCGACAACCAGCACGAAGGCCGCGGCCGCCCATTTGAGCCCGCGCCAGCGGCTCATGTTTGCTCCTGCCGCATGGCCCACAGGCTCGAGGCAATGCCAAACGCGCCGAGTCCGAGATGCGGAACGCTACTGAGAAACTTGGTCAGCGCGGAATTGGTCAACACGCCATAGGTAAAGATGCTGAGGTCGAGAAATCCTGAGCCCGTGAACACGCCAAGCACGCCATCGAGGAAATACAGCGTTCCAAAGATGCCGAGAAACGCGACCGCCGCCCGGCGTGAGACAATCGCCGCAATCAGAGCCCACAAGGCCGAGAGGACGTGCAGCGCATCCTTATAAATGTCGAGCTTGAACAACCCGAAGACGCGGCCCTCCGAATCCAAGAAAGCGGGAATGTAGTCGGTCGATGCGGCAAACAGCAGCGACACGGCGAGAAACAATGCGCATAATCTTGGAAACATCGGCCCTCACGCGAAATAGGCGTCCCACATCGTATTGCGGAACAAAAGTTTGGGATCGTAGAAAAGCTTGCGCTCCAGAAACCTCGGTGTGTTCGGATAGGCCGCGACGACCTGATCGCGCCGCGCATGCAGCCGGTAAGGCAGATAGAAGCTGCCTCCCAGCGCGACGACGCGATCAATCAAGCGCTCGGTCAACTGCATCATGTCGATCTCGCCTTCGGGTCCGAACTCCTGCGAGAAGGACATGACGGCGGCGATCCGTGGCTCCGGCGAATGCGCCAGCACCGAGGTTTTATCCGCGGCGACATAGCGCAAAGTGACGTTCAGAAATTCGGCGCGCGCGGGCGGGATTAATTCGCGGCAGGCGATCAGGAAGTCGCCGAACCGATCGGGGGGCGAGAAATATTCGTGCAGGATGTCGGTTCGGTTGGGAAACGGATTGGCGAGATTGGAGACGGGCTCGTTCATCAGACTGTTGCGCGTCGACACGCCTGAACCGATCGCCGGGTTTACGCGGCTCTCCGCCAACCATCGTAGCCGTTTGCCGAATTCGTTGCCGACTTGCTCGCGATAGAGATCGCTGGATATCCCCGTCATGGCGCCCGCACTCACGGCAATTGGCAAGACCGAGGGCTGCGGCTCTACGGCGTGGTAGACGGTGAGCAGCGCCTCGTCAAAGAAGCTGGCCCGCGCGACGGAAAGACGTCCAAAGGCCATCAACGCTTTGGGGTCTTTGTCCACGGCGGCGATGAAGCGCGCGGGAAACTCCTCCGCCTTCATGCGGCTCACCGTGGGAGTCACGAGCGCGTTGGGCGCCATCTCGACATCGAGATCGAGGATGATTCCAAATAGGCCATAGCCGCCCATCGCAAGGCCAAACAGTTCGACCTCCTTCTCGCGCGAGCATTCCACGATGGTTCCGTCGGCGAGCATCATACGCAGCGCGCGCACCGTCGATCCGAACGGCCCGTAAGGCACAGGCCAGCCATGCGCGTTGACGCAAAAGGTGCTGGCGACCCCGAAATCATGGTTCGACTGCATGACTTTCGGCGAGAAGCCGAGCGGGTCCAGCTTGGCTATGACTTCGCTCCAGCGCGCGCCGGCGGCGACCCGGTAGACGCCCGCTTTCGCATCGACATCGAACCAGGGCGCATCGAAAGTGATCGCAAGGCCATCGCGCGGCAGACTCTGTCCGCCCATGGAATGGCGAGCGGCTCCCACCGCAACGCGCCGACCCGCAGCCGTTGCATCCTTCAGTTCGGCCCGCAAAGCCGCGTGGTAAGCGCCGTCAGGGTCGCTTTTGGGACGCACATGGCGTGCAACCGGCGTCGGATTGAGCCGGCTGGCGTCGTTCATGATCAGCCGTGGCTCCGCATTCGCGCGCTCGCCCGCCCAGGCGAGCAGGCCAAGGCCGCTGGAAAGTCCGCCCGCCAGAAAACCCCTACGATCCAAGCAAAATGGATTCATGCCGTTTCCAACACTCCTAACGCGCGCCGAGAGATCATGAGTTACTCCGGCGACCGAAGTCTCGATATGGCCAATCTCACAAAGTCGGCCTCATCCTCGATATGCGGGATGTGCCCTACCCCTTCGATCACATCCAGGGTCGAATGCGGCAAGATTTTCAACAAGCGTTGCGCCTGGGCGAGCGGCGTGACCGTGTCCTCCTCGCCCCAGATCAGCGCGACGGGCAACGTCAGCGCGGCGTAATTTGCCGGATCCGCGCTCTTTGCCGAGCGGTCGGGAAATAGCAGCGAGGGCAGCCATTGCGCGTAGGCGGCTGAAGTTCCGCGCAAAGTATAAGGCTCGCGCAAAATCGCCGCCTGCGCCTCGGTCGCCGCTGAAGTTTTGTGAAGAAGTTTCGCGAGCAGCGTACGGGTCAGCAGCGGATTGATCATCACGACATCCACCAGCGCGTTCCCGATCCACGCCTGATCGAGCGAGACCCTCGCGATCGGAGAATCCGGGGCGTATCTCTCGCCCTCAGCGGGAAGGCCGAGCGCGCCATCGACGAGCACAAGGCCTTTGAGCAGAGCCGGCCTTTGCAAAGCCAGTTCCATGGCGGCGCCAGCGCCAAACGAATGCGCGAGCACAAACGGACGGTTGAGTTTCATGGCGTCAATGAAGCCGGCGAGCCGTTCGGCCTGATCGGCTCGCTGGTAATTGCCAGCCGCAGGCCGATCGGAGAATCCGAAGGGCGGCAGGTCGACCGCGAAGACATGGAATCCCGCAGCCCCAATTTTCTCCCCGGCTGACTGCCAGAAGCCGCTCCACGCCGCCGTGCCTGGAACAATGACGACGGGAACGCCGTCGCCGGGCCCAAACGAGAGATAGTGGATGGTAAAGCCGCCACTGGTCGCAAAAAGCGCCCTTGCGGGCGCGCGTACATCCCCGCGCTCTCGCCAGCCTTGCACCGCCATCAGCAAGCTAATGACAAGAAAAGCGACCGCGAAAAGCCCAACGACGCAGTAGACGAGGAAAAGTCCGGCGCGCCTCATCGGGCGCTCACCAACCCACTCCCAGGATCGCCCCCATCGCCGCCATCGAGACGAGCCAATACCCCATGTCGATGGCGTAGAATGCCAGGGAGCGGCGTTGATACAAAACGCCGTTCAAAGCGCTCATGGCGACGAAGCCGATCCCGCTTGTCAGTCCAATGGCTCCTCCGGAAAGCGCGCCATACGCGCCGGCGTAGCGAACCGCGTGCAGGAGAACGAAAGCCATCACGACCGTGGCGACAATCTCGATCGGAAGAACACGTGGCAGGCGCTCGCGCATCTCTGCAGCGCTCACGCCCGTCGACGCGCTCCACCACGTCCCAAACCCCGCTCGCGAATACCAAAAGGCGCCGATCGCCTGCTTGACGATCACGGCCGTCGCAAAAGCGATCCAATTGGTTGGAAACTCATTCATTTTTAAAGGCGCCAAATCAGAGAAGGCACTTGTTTAGTCTGATGCGGAAAAAAGGATTTATCGAAATGATCATGCCGCCGAAGCGTTAATAGACCCTGAGTGTAAGTTCGCGCCCCGGCATGTTCGACTATACTTGCCGTAGCTCGGAGACTTTCACGGCCGTAGCATCAGCCTGGGCGGCTTGTCGCAACTGGTTAGGCGCTCTCCACTCTGGGCAGTTTCACGATCAATCGCAATCCAGGCTGATTGTCTTCGACGATGATCGCCGCGCCATGCAACTCGGCAACCGCTGCGACGAGGCTCAGTCCCAGACCGTCACCCAATGTCGTCCGCGAAGCATCCAGGCGATAGAAGCGTTGAAATATCCGTGTGCGTTCGCTTTCCGGAACGCCAGGGCCGGTATCCGCTATCGTCAACATACGCCCCTTTGCGTCTTCTCCTGAGTGAACCGCAATCAACGATCCCTCGGGAGTATGGCGCAGCGCATTGTCGATAAGATTGGCGATCATCTGAGAGATCAGCTCTCTATCGCCCAAAATCATCAGCGGACCAGCCGTATGAATCGACAGCGACTTGCCCTGCTCTTCGGCGGCGGGTTGGAACGCCTCGGCGACGTCGCGAGCAATTGTGGCAACGTCTATCTGCCTGAAACCGTTCCGCCGTGCGCCGGTTTCAATCTGCGCGATTCGTAACAGAGCATTGAATGTTTCCAGAACTCCATGAATGTCAAGGATCGTTGCATCGATGGTCTCCTCATAGGTTGGATTGTTGGCGTGGTTCAATCGCGCGGTCTCTAAACGCCGGACGATCTGCGCCAACGGACGGCGTAAGTCGTGGGCGATATCGTGACTAACGTGACGGTTGGCTTCAATAAGCGTCTCGATACGATCAAACATACGATTGAACGTGTGCGTGAGCCGACCCAAATCGTCGTTCTTATTTGAAGCAGGAATGCGCTGCTGGAGATTGCCGGCGATGATCCCTCGCGCCGCATTGCTCATTGCATCAATCCGGCTCAGGAAACTACTGCTAAGAACGACGCCACCGATGGCGCCCAAAACAATCGTTGTAACCAGCGCCCAAGAGAAAGCCACCAACACGGCATGTCGAGCCTGCTCAACGCCGCTGAGGTCATACCCCACAAGGAGAAGTCCGCCATTAGTAAGCGTCGTGACGAGGGACTGCTCCCAATCCGTGTCGTCGTCTGCGTCGGACGCGCTTTCGGGCTCCGCTAACAGCAACCAACCATCTTTATAGGAGCCTGTAGCGCTTCGAGGCGAAGGCAAATTGCCCGTGACAAAGCGCCCAACGCTGTCTTCCAACCGATAGTCGAGCGAAGCGGCTAGCATAGTTCGACGCCTAATTTCGACGCCGAGCGCTTCAAAACCGGCCGACAGCAAATACTTTTGAAGATCGACGGTTTCTGTTCGCACCCGCTCTT
>JAYTRP010000231.1:0-5665 GCA_043746145.1 Hyphomicrobiales bacterium
CGACCGCCTCGTCTTTGCGAGGAGCGAAGCGACGCGGCAGCCCAGGGGCCTCAGCCTGAGGCCCCTGGGTTGCTTCGCTGCGCTCGCAAGGACGTTCGTCAAGCGCGCGCTCTCCCCCTTGCAAGCGACGCTCGAACTTGCCGAAACCCGCCCGGTTGGGGATAGGGTGGCGCACGTCGGCTCGGGGATGTCGTCGAGTCGGAGCGCCATCGCATTTCCTCAGCGGAGATCAGCGAAGAGGGCGGGCTATCTATCTAAGGAGCCAAAATGCTGACCGTTCATCACCTTGGAAAGTCGCAGTCGGAACGGATCGTCTGGCTCTGCGAGGAGCTGGAAATTCCTTATGAGTTGAAGCACTACAACCGTGACAGCAGAACGATCCTCGCGCCCCCGGAATACAAAGCGCTGCATCCAATCGGCGCCGCCCCGGTCATTACCGACGACAACCTCGTCCTCGCGGAATCCGGCGCGGTCATCGAGTATATTCTCGCCAAATACGCGGGCGGTCGGCTGAGCCTTGGACCTGATGCGCCCAATTTCGCGGACTACCTTTACTGGCTCCACTTCGCGAACGGCTCGCTACAGCCAAGCTTCGGGCGGAGCATGATCGTGAGCCGCAGCGGCGTGGCGGACGACAACCCCCTCGCCATGGCGATGGCGAAGCGCTTGAAGCTCGCCGTCGGCTATGTCGAGGCGAGGCTGGCACAAAAGCCGTATCTGGCCGGGGAGGAATTCACCGCCGCCGACATCATGATCGTCTTCACGCTGACGACGATGCGCTACTTCATGCCGTTCGACCTCAGCCCGTACCCCAACATTCTCGCCTACCTCCAGCGGATCGCAGCTCGGCCCGCGTACATCAGGGCGATGGAAAAGGGCGATCCCGGGATGGACCTGCTGCTGACCTGAGCTGACAAGCGCGTTCAAGCGTCTCTCAACCTGTCCTCGGAGCAGCCGCCAGTCCTAAAAAAACTAGGATCGCGCGGTTGAGGGGTAGGATATCATCGTCATCCAACCGACCCATAAGGGCGCCGACTTTTGATCTTGGCGCGGTGGTGATCTTGTCGTTTTGCTGCACGGCGAGGCGGAAGAGAGGGGCGTCGGTTTCGTCGGTTGTAAACCCGCAGATTGGACGAGAGTCCGTCGCATCGAAACTGTCATCTTGAATGACCACGGCGGGTCGGGGCTTTCCGGCATAATTTGCGCCGCTCGCGACTGTCCAGATTTCGCCCCTCTTCACCCGTAACCCCACTCAGACGCCGCATCGAAAAACGTCTGATCGTCGCCAGCCTTTACGCTCAAGGCGACCGCAAGCGACTGGCGAAGCGCCTCCGATCGGAAGGCGGGAGAACTTACGTCGGGAGCCCAGATTTGGATCGGGCGCAAGCCCTGGGTGCGTAGACGTTCACGATCTCTGCGAACCTCGGATCGTGAAGTTTTAGGATGGGCGCCGGCGGGCATAATCGCCTCCAGGGACATTAAGTTGGATCTAATCTACTTCGCCTCGCCGGGCTCGACAAACGCGCTCAGATCTTCTGCGTCGAAGCGCGGAAAATCTCGTCGATCGACTCGGCGAGCGCAGCCTCGAACGCTGCATCGTCCATCGTGACCATGAGGCCGTCGGTCAGCGCGCGCGAGAAGCTGGCGATCACGCCGTGATTTTGCGCAAGCCGCGCGCAGGCGTCTGGACGGGGATAGCCGCCCGACAGCGCAACGACGCGCAAAACGCGGGGATGATCGACCAGCGGGGCGTAGAAGTCGGGCGTCTCGGGCAGCGTCAACTTTAGCATGACGCGACGGCTGGGGGGCAGGGCGTCCAGCGAGCGTTTCAGATCAGCGAGCAGCAGGGCTTCGCAGGCCGCTTTGTCGGGGCTCTTGATCGAAACTTCGGGTTCGACGATCGGCACGAGGTCGTGGTCGAGGATCTCGCTGGCGAGTGAAAACTGTTGCGCCACGATCGCGGCGACGCCGGTGGGCGACGCGGACGCGATCACCGAGCGCATCTTGGTGCCGAACACGCCGAGCTTTTTCGCGCGTTCGAGCAACGCGCCGAGTTCGGGGATTGGCTTCATCAGCGTGACCCCGTCTGCTTCCGGCTGCAAGCCCTGGTCGATCTTCAGGAACGGCACGACGTTGCAATCGCGCCACAGGAATTCCGGAACGGACTTACCTTTCGCGGTTCCGTCCATTGTGCGCTCGAACAGGATCGCGGCGATGATCTTGTCGCCGTTGAACGCGGCGGCCGTGATGATGCGGACCCGCATTTCGTGCATCTTGGCGAACATTTCCTCCGACCCGTGATAGGAATCGTCCTTCACGCCATAGAGGCGAAGCGCGCCGGGCGTCGAGCCGCCGCTCTGGTCGAGCGCCGCGATGAAGCCGGCGCCATGTTCCACTCTGCGCATCATGTCGTCATTGCTCATGCTTGTGCCCTCATCGAGATCGCCCGATCAAATCGGCGGGAGCCGACTTTATCTCTCACGAGGTCTCAGGAACAAGGCGGCTTTTGCAGTGACGCGCGCAAGCAGAGGGTGCGGCGATCACGGTTGCTTCATGCGACCAGCACCGCCCTGGCGCCCGGCGCGGTTTCAAAGCTCATCGCCGTCTCGATCTGGTCGAAGCGGAATTCCTTGCCGCAATTGAAAGAACTAGACGGCTGGGGCTTGATCGCCAGAACCGAATTTGCTGTCGTCGCACACGGAATACAGCCTCACGTCGCTGGCGCGCACGCTCGAGCCGGTGATGTTAGCGATGGCGAATTGGGGTCTGGACAACCGTGCGACGATCCTCGACCTTGTGGACCCGTGACGCCGAGCGATTTAGCGCGATGCGGGCGCTTCTGCGCCGAGGTCGCGGGGTGTAGGTTGCCGCCGTGACCGCCTCGCCCTCATCTCGTGCCGAACGGCGCCTATTCGCCCTCATGGGCGCGCTCGTGTTCATTTTCGCCCTCGCGATTCCCGGCTGCGTGAACCTTTATCTCGAAAGCCTCGGCGCGCTCGATCTTTCCGTCGCGCGGCGCGGTTCGACGGTGGTGGTGGATCGCGACGGGCGCTTGTTGCGCGCATTCACGTTGCGAAACGGGCGGTGGCGGTTGCCCACGACCCATGAGAGCGTCGATCCCCGCTACCTCGCGATGCTGATCGCCTACGAGGACGGGCGCTTTTACGATCACCACGGGGTGGATGCGCGGGCGTTGGCGCGGGCCGCGTGGCAATGGGCGACGCGCGGCCGGGTCATGTCGGGTGGATCGACGCTGACGATGCAGGTCGCGCGCCTGATCGAGCCGCGCGACGTTCGGTCGTTGAGCGCCAAGCTGCGACAGGCGACGCGGGCGTGGCAGATGGAGCAACGAATCGCCAAATCGGGGATCATCGACCGCTATCTGATGCTGGCGCCGTTCGGCGGCAATCTCGAAGGCGCGCGCGCGGCCTCGCTCGCTTATTTCGGCAAGGAGCCGCGCAAGCTTACGATCGGCGAGGCGGCGCTGCTGGTCGCGCTGCCCCAAGCCCCGGAAGCGCGCAGGCCCGATCGTTTCCCCGAGGCCGCTCGGCTGGCCCGCTCGCGTGTGCTCGACCGTGTCGCCCAGCGCGGCGTGATTTCGCGCGAAGAGGCGGCGGCGGCGAAGAACGAACCTGTGCCGCAACGACGGCGCGAGTTCCCCAACATCGCGCCGCACGCCGCCGAGGAAGCGGTCGCCGCCGATCCCGACGCCTCGGTGCTGCGGCTCTCGATCGACGCGCGGTTTCAGCAGAAGCTCGAAGCGCTCGCCAAGGAGCACGCCGAGCGGCTCGGGCCGAAGCTCTCGGTGGCGATCGTCGCAATCGACAATCGCACCGGCGAGATTCGCGCGCGCGTCGGCGCCGCCGACTATGCCGATATGTCCAGAGGGGGCGCGATCGACATGTCGCGGGCGCCGCGCTCGCCCGGGTCGGCGCTGAAACCGTTCATCTACGCGCTGGCGTTCGAACAGGGCCTCGCGCATCCCGAGACGATCCTGTTCGACCGCCCGGCGCGCTATGGCGCCTATGCGCCCGAGAATTTCGACCTGGGCTATCAAGGCACCGTCACCGCGCGCAAGGCGTTGCAACAATCACTCAATCTGCCCGCAATCGAGGTGCTCGCCGACGTGGGGCCGGCGACGTTCCTTGCGCGGCTGCGCGGGGCGGGCGCTGTGATCGCGCTGCCCAAGGACACGCCGATCGGCCTCGCGATCGGGCTTGGCGGTCTCGGCATTTCAGTGACGGATTTGGCGCGCCTTTATGCCGGCCTCGCGCGCGGCGGCGAGGCGCCGGCGCTGGTTGAGCGGCTTGACGGCGCCAAGCCGATCATCGACGCGCGGCGCGTCACCGATGCGGTCGCGGCGTTCTACGTCGAGGATATCCTGCGCGGTTCGCCCCCACCCGCTAACGCGCTGTCGGGCCGCATCGCCTTCAAGACGGGCACGTCCTACGGATTTCGGGACGCGCTGGCGATCGGCTTCGACAAGGGAACGACGATCGCGGTGTGGGTCGGACGGCCCGACAACGGCCCGACGCCGGGTCTGATCGGGCGCGAGGCGGCGGCGCCGATCCTGTTCGACGCCTTCGCTAGGCTAGGGCGGGAGGTCGAGATCATCCGCGCGCCCAAGGGCGTACTCGAAGTCACCAATTCGGCAAGCCTGCCGCCGCCGCTGCGCCATCTGCGCAAGGACGCGCCGAAATCAATCGCCGCGACTGCTGCGCCGCCGTTGAAGATTGCTTTTCCGCCCGACGGCGCCCGGGTCGATCTCGACGGCGGCTTGGGCAAGCTCGCCCTGAAGGCGCTAGGCGGCGCGCTGCCGCTGACCTGGTTCGTCAACGGAGCGCCCGTCACGCAAGGCGACTTCCGGCGCGCGACTAGCTGGAAGCCAGACGGCGCTGGTTTTGCGCGTGTTTCGGTGATTGACGCGAATGGCGCAACCGACAGCGCGTTAGTGCGGATCGAGTGACCCGCTAGAACACGTGATACTGGAACAGCCAGTTCTCGGTCACCGTCTGGCCGCCAGCCGTCAGGAAGGCGCGCAGTTCCACCGGGTCGCCGGCGTCGACGGACAGGTCGAACTCGACCCGCCAATGCCCGGGGATGTCGTCGGCAACCGCCTCGATGTGGCGATAGCCCGCAAGCGAGCCTCGCGAGGCGGTGACGACGAGTTCCGGGTCGGTTCCGTAGGGTAGGGTGGCGAGTGGCCCGCCCAGAAATTCGATGACGAACTTGCGAACGTCCTTTGGCCGAGGCAGTCCCGGCTGGCCGCCCCGCCCGAGCCGGGTGGCGACCACGCGGCCCAGAGCGGGAATGAACGGTTCGTCGGCGACCCAGTGCAGGCGATAGGCAAGCGGGATTTCCGCCCCCGCGGGGATCGGCTTTTCGGGCACCCACATCGCGACGATATTGTCGTGGATCTCGTCGTCGGTCGGGATTTCGCAGAGCTGGATCGACCCCTTGCCCCAGCCCTCGCTGCCGGGCGTCGGCAGCGGCTCGACCCATAGCGTCGGGCGACGGTCGTAATAGACTCCGTCCTCGTAGTGATCGAAAATGCGGTCGCGCTGGCAAAGGCCAAACCCGCGCGGGTTATTATCGGTGAAGGCCGACACCATAATGCGCGGAGGGTTGTTGATGGGGCGCCACAGCCGCTCGCCGCTGCCGGTCC
>JAYTRP010000232.1:0-1734 GCA_043746145.1 Hyphomicrobiales bacterium
GTTGGACGGCGCTGTCGCTTTTGAGTGGGTTTGGCAAGAGCTTGGCGGCCCTAACGTCGAAGAACCCACCCGCAAAGGTTTTGGATCGCGGTTGCTTACGCGTGTGCTCGCGTCCGAATTCTATGGTCGGGTGCGGATCGACTATCTGCCTTCGGGGGTCACCTGCACGCTGGCGTGCCCCTTGAAGGTGATACTCGCGCCGGCCCGGGTCGGCGGCGCAAGCCTAGCCGAAGAGGTCGACGCGGCTCCAGCAGACGTGAGGGGGCGCACCGTTGCGCGATAGCGAGCGGGAGCCGTAGAAGGGGGCGCTGGCGCCGTTGGCGCGACGCTTGCGACGGATACCCAAAGGCGTCGCGCGCGACGTCGGAGCTTACGAGGACCCCAATGAGCCGTCTTTTCACGCCTATCTCGTTGGGGGATCTCCGCCTCGACAACCGCATCGTAATCGCGCCTATGTGCCAGTATTCTGCAAAGGAGGGCACGCCGGGCGACTGGCACATGATCCATCTGGGCCATCTCGCGCTCTCCGGCGCCGGGATGCTGGTCATCGAGGCCACGGCCGTTTCGCCGCAAAGCCGCATCACACCTGGCGATCTCGGGCTGTACTCCGACGAGAACGAGCGGGCGCTTGCGAAAATCGTCGCCGCGATTCGCGGGCTTTCGCCGATCAGGCTCACCATCCAACTCGCCCATGCTGGTCGAAAGGCGTCGTGCCGCGTGCCATGGGAAGGTGGCGCGCAAATCCGTCCCGACGAGCCGCAGGGCTGGCGAACCGAGGCGCCGTCGCCGGTTCCCCATTCGCCGAGCGAAGCTGCGCCGATGGGCCTCGATCGCGCCGGCTTGGAAAGAGTGCGCAGCGATTTTGTAGCCGCAGCCCGCCGCGCCGACCGGATCGGTCTCGAGGGAATCGAAATCCACAGCGCGCACGGCTACCTCCTGCATGAATTCCTTTCGCCGATCGCCAATAAACGCACCGACGAATACGGGGGATCGCTGGAAAACCGAATGCGGTTTCCCCTCGAGGTGTTCGAGGCGGTGCGCGCGGCTACCCCTAGGGAAAAGCCGGTCTGGATGCGGATCTCCGCGAGCGACTGGGTTCCAGGGGGCTGGGATATCGAGGGCAGCGTCGCCCTGTCGAAAGCGCTGGAGGCTCGCGGCTGCGCTGCGATCCACGTCTCGAGCGGGGGCGTATCGCCCGATCAGTCGATCAAACTTGAGCCCGGCTATCAAGTGTCGTTCGCGAAAAGGATCAAGTCCGAGGTGGCCATCCCGGTCGTCGCGGTTGGGCTGATCACGCAGCCGGAACAGGCTGAAGCGATCCTCGTCAATGACGAGGCCGATGCGGTGGCGCTGGCTCGCGGCATTCTCTGGGACCCGCGCTGGCCTTGGCACGCCGCGGCGGCGTTGGGCGATCAGGTCCGCGCGCCCGAGCAATATTGGCGTTCGCAGCCGCGCGAGTTCAAGGATCTGTTCAAGAGCCGCTGACGGAGGAAGGGCGGGGCAAGCGGCAGTGGTGAGGAACGAAGCAACGCAAGGTGCTTCTCGACTAGGCATTCAACGCCGCGACGTCGCGAACCCGGCTATCACGGTGTCTCTCTTCCTTGATTGGCGCCTCGACGGAAATCGCGTTCCGTGCCGTTGCGCCTGAAAATGTCCTATGTTAGGCAACGCCCGCTTCGAGGCGAGGGGACGATCAGGCTCTCTGCTGAGACACTGCCTGTTTTGCCGCATTTT
>JAYTRP010000233.1:0-1728 GCA_043746145.1 Hyphomicrobiales bacterium
TCCGCGCAATTTCGGCGTATGCGCCATACGTC
This sequence comes from Hyphomicrobiales bacterium, assembly GCA_043746145.1. GTDB lineage: Bacteria > Pseudomonadota > Alphaproteobacteria > Rhizobiales > Beijerinckiaceae > Roseiarcus. The sequence continues at coordinate 33 of JAYTRP010000233.1, forward strand.
GATGCAATGTTCGTCGACAACGAGTGTGCTTCGCTTCTGGCCGAAGAACCCTTGGCCAGTGCATTGGCCTACAAGGCACGGATGTTCTCGCTCTCTAGCGGCGAAGCATTTCTTCAATATCTAGCTGAAATAGAAGAAACTACCCCGGTCAAGGTGCGCAATTATGCGGCTCGCATATACGGTATTGCGAATTGATTGCTTGCTCGAAAGTTTCCTGACCAGATCAGGTGCAGACAAGCCATTGGCAGACGGGAGCAAACTTGATGAATGAATGTCCGCGTGAAGCAATCTGCGGTCAGGAGCGGACTTTGAGCTCAAAAAGAGCCGCAAACTGCGTGGTGAGTTTATAGGACAGGGCGACTAACGTAACGCGCAGACGGTGACTTTGATTGGTGCCTTTTTAACGCACTGAAGTCGCCACGAACTATAGGTCTACTCTGCTAACACCCTTTCATCGAGATTCTCTCGCCCGTCATTCCCGCGGCGCGAAATGCGCGTCAGCAATCGCACCGGCCTTCGCATAGGGTGCGTAGAATGCATCGATCATGTCGCCCTTGGCCCCCCGCTCGACAATTCCACGCGGGTTGGAGAATTCCCGAAATCCTTCTATCCCGTGATGCCGCCCTATCCCACTCATCCCGCTGCCGCCGAAACCCATCGAGGGGAGTGCGCTTTGCACCGCGCAGGTGTTGACGGAAGCACCGCCCGAGCTGGTTTCGTCAAGCACGCGCGCGACCTGCACGCGGTCTTCGCCAAAGACATAAATGCCAAGCGGACGTTCGCCGGCATTGATCGAAGCGATCGCCTGGTCGACCGTGTCATAGGCAACGACAGGCAGAATCGGCCCAAAAATCTCTTCTTCCATCATGCGCAGATTTGGCGCGGGATCGACCACCAGCGACATTGGCATGCGCCGTGCTTCGCGGTCGCCGGTTGGATCGTCCTCCAGCGTGACGATCCGCGATTGCCGCGCCTTCGCCTCGTCGAGCAAGCCGGTCAAGCGGTCATAATGACGGTGCGAGATAATCCCGGTGGTCTCGTCGCCGCGCGAATAGGCGGGCGCGACCCGGGCCATGAACGTCTTGGCATGCTCAACAAAGGCGTCAATTTCGTCCCGTTGGACAAGTGTATAGTCAACCGAAACGCACATCTGGCCGTTCTTGATGATCTTGGTCCCGATCACCGCCTCGACATTTGCCGCGGTAACTGAACCGGGGGTCAACAGTGCAGGGCACTTGCCGCCCAGCTCGAGTGTGACCGGGGTAAGATTGGCGGCTGCTGCTGCCATGACTTTGCGGCCGACATCAGGACTTCCGGTATAGAGCAGATGATCCCAAGGGGTTGCAGCGAACGCTTCGCTCAGCGCCCGGCCACCGGTCACGACATCGACCAGCGCTGGATCGAACGCGGCGGCCACCATCTCACGCAGCAGTTCGCCGCAGGCAGGCGTAAATTCAGACGGCTTGACGATCACGCGGTTGCCCGCCGCGAGCATTTCAACCATCGGCCCGACCGACAGATCGAACGGGAAGTTCCACGGCACGATGTTGCCAATTACGCCCTTGGGCTGAAATTCGACATAGGCCTTCGCCGAACCGAAGAAGTGCGGGTCGATGTCGCGCGGATCGGGCTTCATCCACTCTTCGAGGTGGTCGAGGACATATTGCGCTCGGCCGAGCGGGCCCAGCACCTCGAT
>JAYTRP010000234.1:0-1727 GCA_043746145.1 Hyphomicrobiales bacterium
GAGTAATGTTTGATAGAAGTCGGCCTAGTTGCGGCGACCTTCTCGATCTCTTTTATGGTGAGAGGCCGCAGCCTTGAGGCACCCATGGCGTATTTCTCCGTGTTGTCATTTGTGTATCCGAGCACTAGGTATTTTGGTGTGTGCCCGTGAATACACTATAACACGTCGATATATGGGGAATCAATATCCTCTAGTCGCGACCCCCTGCTGATGTATAGTTGAGTATAGACCTGACTATACTATAAAGATATTTTGGGAGCAGAGGGTCGGAGGTTCGAATCCTCTCTCCCCGACCATTCGAACCGCAGAAAACCGACATTTTAACTCGGCCAGTGGACTGCAACAATACTCAATATCTTGTTGTGTATTGCTCCTGTTCAATAAACCGTCTTGCAATCGAGCGGTGCCGCATCCGACTTCTTCAGGAAAACAGGGCGCGAAAGCGGTCGGGACGATCCCCCTCATTTATGGGGGATAGCTGCCGTTCCCCACCGGCCCGCTGCATGGACATCCTGAGCCGAACGCGCGTTCCAGCGTCGATTTCAGATGAACGATCCAACGGTGACGCCAACGGCGATGATCGCTCTGCAATCCAAATTCCGTGAGCAACGCGCCAGCCCGATGATTGCAGCGGAGGCATGATCGAACTGCTTATGCGGCAATTTGCGCCGGCGCGATGCCAGACCGGACATCGCTTGTGCGGGAGCAAGAAGCCGGACGAAATGCCTTAATCTCGTTGGTAATGTGCCCTAGTCCCCGTCGCGACTCGTGGGGCCTTGACCCGTTGCCCTACGAAGCTTCATTGGACGCCGGGCGGGACCAGTCGGCTCCGGGGATCGGAAAGAATGACACTGGACGGGTCGATCGACGCCCTAATTCGCGAGATGACGCTCGAGGAGAAAGCGGGGCAACTGACCTGTCTGCCCGCGGCGCGTTCGCGCGCCACCGCAGCGGCGGCCAATCCCGACCAGGTTGAACGCGACGACACCGCGCAGGCCGAGGCGGTGCGCATGGGTCTCGTCGGTTCGCTGTTCAACGGATCGAGTGCAAGCTGGCACCGCCGCATGCAGCGACTCGCGGTCGAAGAATCGCGCCTCGGCATTCCGTTGTTGTTCGGTGCCGACGTGATCCATGGCTTCGAAACGATTTTCCCGGTGCCGCTCGGCGAGGCCGCGAGCTTCGATCCGATGCTGGCTGAACGAACCGCCCACGCAGCGGCGATCGAGGCGAGCGCGGCTGGGCTGGCGTGGAACTTCGCGCCGATGGTCGACGTCGCGCGCGATGCCCGGTGGGGTCGCGGGGTCGAAGGCGCGGGTGAGGACGTGCTCGTCGGCGAGCGTTTTGCGGCAGCGCGCGTGCGCGGCTTCCAGGGCGTCGGCGAACTCTCCGAAGCGACCGCGATGGCGGCGACACCCAAGCATTTCGTCGGTTACGGAGCGTGCATCGCCGGGCTTGACTATAACAGCGTCGATTTGTCCGAACGGACCTTGCGCGAGACCTATTTCCCGCCATTCGAGGCCGGGTTCGCTGCGGGAGCGGCGGCGACCATGGCAGCGTTCAACGACGTCTCCGGGGTTCCGGCCCACGCGAATCCGTGGCTGCTGCGGACCGTCCTTCGCGACGAAATGGACTTTGACGGGTTAGTCGTGTCGGACTTCACTGGCGACCTTGAGCTAATTTTCCACGGCGTCGCCGCCGATGGTCCTGACGCCGCGCGGCTGGCGATG
>JAYTRP010000235.1:0-5612 GCA_043746145.1 Hyphomicrobiales bacterium
TCAGCCAGCCGGCGCGCCTTTCGCTGAGATGACACACGGTAATTTTACCGCTATGGGGCATTGAACCAACTGGGCGGGGTTCATGAGCTACGTCGACCAAATTCTCGAGCCGGGCGAGGTTGTCCGCCACCGAACGACAATAAGCTGGATCGTCTATATCCCTGGCCTTCTGCTTTCGCTCGTCGCGCTGGCGTGTCTCGCGGGCGCATCGCACATGGCCTCCTCGGCGCTCTGGTTGCTCGCTGCGGCGATTGCGGTCGTTGCGTTATTGGTGCTGCTGCGCGCTTGGGGACGCAGGTTCACGACCGAGATCGCGGTTACGGATCGCCGGATTATCGTAAAACGCGGCTTCATCCGGCGTCACACCGTGGAGGTCAACCTGCAGAAGGTCGGCAGCGTCGATGTCGACCAGTCGATCCTTGGACGGATCTTCAACTTTGGCGACGTAACCGTTCAGGTCGCCGGCGGCCAACCCGAGACCCTGCCGCTGATCGACCAGCCGCTAAAGCTACGCTCGACGGTTACCGCCAGTTGACGCAAGGACAGCTCAGACAACTCTGGGTGAGACCTCGGCCCGGCGAACGTTCACGGGGATGGTTGATCGCGGGGCCGTTCCGCATCGCCTGCGCACTCGGCCCCGCTGGAGTCGTGAGCATCAAGCGCGAAGGCGACTGCGGCACGCCGAGAGGGGACTTCCCGCTATTGTGGGGCTATTTCCGACCTGACCGGCGCCGGCCCAACGCGGGCGGGGTCCCGCTTCGCGCGATGCGGCGCGACACCGGCTGGTGCGAGGAACCCGCGAGCCCGCGCTATAACCGGCCCGTGAGGCTTCCCGCTAAGGACTGCACGGATCGCATGTGGCGCGAGGATGCGCTTTACGATCTCACCTTCGTGCTCGACCAGAACTTCACCCGCCGCTCTAAAAGCCGCGGAAGTGCGATTTTCTTTCATATCGCGCGACCCAATCTGACGCCAACCCAGGGCTGCGTTGCCATTTCCGCCGCCGACATGCGCAAGCTGGCGCCACGGCTGGCACGCGGTGCGCAAATGCGGATCGGGTAGTTACAGCGCGCCTTTGCTCGCGCCAAAGGACTTTGCTATGGCTCGCGCCTTCGTTGGAGGGGTGCGTGATGGATAAGGTGCAGACCCAGGGTGTCCATCATATTACTTTAGTAGGAGCAGACCGTCAGACCTCGATCGACTTCTGGGAAGGCGTGCTGGGGATGCCATTCATTTTTGAGCAGCCAAACCTCGACAACGCGCGTGAGAGCCACCTCTATTTCGATCCAGGCGACGGGCGGCTGATCACTATTTTCACCGCGGAGGATCGCAAGCCCCTGAAGCGGCGCACGCCGACGGAACCGGGTTGCGTGCATCACATCGCCTTCAACGTTTCCCGCGCTGTGTTCATGCAAGCTCCCGCGCGTCTCGATGCGCGCGGCGTCAAACATACCGGCGTGCGCGATCGGCACATCTTCGACGCCCTCTATTTCGAGGACCCGCTTGGCCTGCTGATCGAACTGTCGTGCTACAAGTTTGAGCCGCCAGCCGGGTTCACGCATGCCGACGTGCTGCTGGAAGCGCATCTTCTGCGGGTGTCGCGGGGCGATCGCGTGATCCGCGAGGTGCATCTTGCCGACGCTATCGAGCAGATGGTCGCAAAGGCGCATAAAAGCCTGTCCGAGGATCGGTCGCCCAAAAATCCCTATGGCGCCTGACGCTCAGCGGTGGGGATAGCCGATCCGCCAGATAGCCCCGCCCTCGTCGTCGGACACCAGAAGCGCGCCGTCTTTGGTAACAGTCACACCGACGGGCCGACCCCAAACGGAGTCGTTTGGCTCGACGAAACCGATCAGGAAATCCTCATATTCGCCGGTGGGCTTGCCATTGTCGAACAGCAGTCGGACCACCTTGTACCCGGTTCGCTTGTCGCGATTCCACGAGCCGTGCAACGTCACGAAGGCACTGCCTTTGTAGGTCGCTGGAAACTGGTCGCCTTCATAGAAAGCTATTCCGAGCGGCGCCGAATGAGGCTGCAACAGCACGTGGGGGACGGTGACCTGCGAAGCTAGATCCGGGCGGTCGCCTTTCAGGCGGGGGTCTTCATGGTCGCCGATGTAGTACCAAGGCCAGCCATAGAACTTGCCCTCGAAAACTTGCGTGGCGTAGTCGGGCGGCAGATCGTCGCCCAGCAGATCTCGCTCGTTGACGGCGCACCACAGCCCCGAGGTTTCCGGTTGCACCGCCATTCCCGAACAGTTGCGCAGGCCCGTCGCAACGACACGTTCGTGCTTGCCATCGGGGTCGAACGCCAGCACATCGGCGCGGCGCGCCTCGGTTCCCCACGCGGCGCCGAGGACATGCGTGCGCTCGAATTGCGCCAGCGCGTCGCGGCCAAGCGGGTCCATGTCATCGGCGACGTTCGACCCGGAGCCGACCGAGGCGAATAGCGTGCGACCGTCTGCGGAAAAGGCGAGGTCGCGGGTCCAGTGACCATCGCCCTCAGGCAAGGCGGCGACGCGCTCGGCGGGTCCAGACGGCTTCAAATCTCCAAGCTTGAAGGGAAAGCGGACAATTTCCCCTGGGGTTGCGACATAGACAAAGCGCGGTTCTGGCCCAAGTGGATAAAACGCGATGCCGTAAGGCCGTTCGAACCCGGAGGCGAACACATGCGAAGCTGCCTGCGCCGCAGCGCCATCCGCTCCTCGAATTATGCGAATGCGGCCCGCTCCAGTCTCGGCCAGGAAGATGTCGCCGTTGGGCGCCGTCCGCAACACACGAGGCTCTTCGAGGCCCGACGCGAACATTTCGGCGGTGAAGCCATCGGGAACGCGAGGATTTGCGCCCATAGGCCGCTTTGCCGCGCGCGAGGGGTTAGCGACCGGGGCGCTTGCGAGCGGAGCCGGCAAGTCCGTGGGAGTAATCTTGCGCCTCAAGCCCGGCGCATCAGCGCGCCAGTCGCCATAGGCGGCGGTTCCCGTCAGGACTTTGACAGGATCTGCATAGGCAGGACACATCAGCGCCACGAGCAGCGTCGCCGTGAGGCTGTAGCGGAAACGCGCAACAGGCATAAATTTCCCTCATATGGAGCTAATAGCTGGCTAATCGGAGCGCACAGTGTTTGTTCCCAGAACTAGCGCGAGCAACATTTATTCGGACTTGAGTTGCACTCAAAAGCGCTAAGCACTATTTAGCAAGGATGAAGCTCGTCCAGTGGTTGGCTCGGCACAGCGTGAAACGCGTGGATTTCGCGCGCCGGATCGGCGTTTCCCCAGGCGCTGTGACCTTAATTTGTCGTGACGCGGGCGCATGGCCATCGCGCGAAACGGCCGAACGCATCGTTGCGGTGACCGAGGGCGCCGTGACCCCTAACGATTTTCTGCAATCTGCCCCGCGCGGAGCCCCCAATATGTCGAACGCCATTACCGAAGCTATTGAAGCCTTCGCCTTGGGAGAGATTGTTGTCGTCACCGATGACGACGATCGCGAAAACGAAGGTGACATGATCGTCGCCGCCTCGCATTGTACGACGGAGAAAATGGCGTTCATCATCCGTAACGGATGCGGTATCGTCTGTGTACCGCTCACCGCCGATGACGCCAAACGCCTACATCTGGCGCCTATGGTGACGATGAACGACGCGCCGCTTGGCACAGCATTTACCGTGTCAGTCGATACAAAGCACGGATTGACCACTGGAATTTCTGCCGAGCAACGCTGTAACACGGTGCGGGCGCTCGCCAACCGCAACATGGGCGCGACAGATTTTGTGCGGCCAGGCCACGTCTTTCCGCTCATCGCCAGAGAGGGTGGCGTCCTTATGCGGTCCGGCCATACCGAGGCCGCCGTCGATCTCTGCAAGCTCGCAAATTTGCCTCAGGTTGCTGTGATCTGCGAACTCGCCAACGATGACGGCACGGTGATGGTTGGGCCGCAGGTCGCTACTTTCGCCGAAAAGCACAAGCTCAAGCGCATTTCCGTCGCCGATCTCATCGCGTACCGGCAGTCACGCGAAAAGCTGGTTGAGCGCGTCTCGACGCATAAGATCAAGTCGCCGATTGGTGAACTCACGGTGTTCGCCTATCGCACGCCGTTCGAGCCCGTGCTGCATTTTGCATTTCTATACGGCTCGATTGGCGACGGGCGCGACATGCCGGCGCGATTGCACCGGGCCGATATCCTGAACGATATATTTGGAGCGAGCGTGATCGAGCGCGTACTGAAACGTTTCAAGCAGGAGGGGCGCGGCGTGCTCGTTTATCTCCGAGACGGCTCGGCCGGGGTACCCCCGAATATATCAGGCGCCGAGTCTGAAAACGCCGAAATGCAACGCGATCTGCAATGGCGCGAGGTGGGCCTTGGCGCACAGATTCTGCGTGACCTAGGCGTCACGTCGATCCGGCTGCGCACCGACTCACCGCGACGTTATGTGGGGCTTGCCGGTTTTGGCGTTGAAATCTCAGCCGTCGAGTCCATCGACGGCTGAAATCCAACAGGCTGAGCTATTAACGGCCGTTCCAAGCGCGATCGTCCGGCGGCAACGGACTGACCGCATCCCGGCGCGCGAGTTCATGTTGGTAGACGCCGAGGTAATCCGCGTCCGCTAACTCGCCGGCGCTGAGCGCGACGCCAATGTCATGATAATGGCTGAGATTGCGGAGGTTGGGCACGGGCCGCTCGCCCGCGTCATAATCTCGGTGCATCGCGCGATAGGCTGTCTCAAGTTCGTCCACCAACTTCGGCGTGTCGAACAGCAGATTCGTCGTACGAGCCGCCTGCAAACGCTCCTTGAGGCGCCCAAGAATGGCGCGGTCACGGCCAAGCGCGATCGCGCCGGCGACATAGTGTTCGCGGGTGGCGCAGACGAGTTCGCCAACTCCCGCAGCCGAGATCAGGCTTGCGCAGACGCGCGAGGCGAAGGTGCGGCCCGCCACAGTAATCACAGGCACGCCCATCCACAACGCATCCGCCGCCGTGGTGTGGGCGCCATAGGGGAATGAATCCAGGAATAGATCGACCAACGCATAGCGCGCGACGTGTTCTGGATTTGCCTTCTTGACCGCGAAAACTAGCCGCTCCGGCGCGATGCCCATGCGTTGCGCAGTATTGCGCAGGCGCGCATTGGTGTCGTCGTCGTTTCCAAACAACCAAAGCACGCTATCCGGCACGGCCGACAAGATTGTCATCCAACTCGCGAACATGATCGGCGAGAACTTCTGCGTCCCATTTAGGCAGCAAAACACCAACGCATTTTCGGGCAGACCCTCTTCCGCGCGGCTCGGCGCCATCGAAGACACCTTGCGCTTGCGATCGTTGGGTTGATAGCAGGAGAGGCGAACCACCTTTTCCGAGTAGTAGCGCTCATCGCCGGGCGGCAAGACTCGCTCGTCGGCGATAAGATAATGGTGGTCCGGCGAGCCCATCGTACCGGGATAACCAAACCAGTTGACGACAATCGGCGCGGGCCGCAGCGAGAACACTTTTGTGCGCGCGCTCTTGGTGTATCCATTGAGATCGACGAGAATGTCGATCTCGTCGCTGCGTATCCGCCGCGCGGCGGCTTCGTCGTCGAGATCGTTGATGTCGATCCAATGGTCAACCGCGGCGCGACA
>JAYTRP010000236.1:0-5608 GCA_043746145.1 Hyphomicrobiales bacterium
GTAACTCCGCTTGCGCTTGCAGCGGCGCGCTCGCTACTCCCTTTCGTGCCGATTCTGCGCAATGAGTTCATTGTCATCGCGACTTTTTCCGCGCTGCTAATCGCCTATGGCGCCTTGTTCGCGCTGGCGACGACGATATTTGGCCGGGGCCTTCGCCGTCAGCTATTTTAATACAGGTTGCTGGCCGGTATATCTAAAGCCTTTCGACGCGAGCGCAATCCTATGTCAGACCCCTCCATTGTCATCGTCGGTTCGGGCCATGCTGGAGTGCAAGCCGCTGCGAGCTTGCGAGATGAGGGATTTGGCGGACGAATCACGCTGGTCTCTGACGAGGCCGAATTGCCCTACCAGCGGCCGCCGCTTTCAAAGACCTACCTCAAAGGGCAGATGGACCTCGCCGGGCTGCCGTTGCGTGCCGAAAAGTTCTTCACCGACCACAGCATCGACCTACGGCTTGGCGTCACAGCGACGCGAATTGATTGCGTCGCGGCACGGGTGGAATTCGCGGTCGGGCCGGCCGAACCCTACGATCACTTGATCCTGGCGACCGGCGCTCGTCAACGCCGGCTGCGCGCGCCGGGCGTGGACCTTGAAGGCGTTTATTCCTTACGCACCATTCGCGACGCGGCCGCGATCCGGGAAGCGCTCGGGGCGGGCAGGAATGTCGTCGTCATCGGCGCCGGGTTTATTGGGCTTGAGATCGCTGCAACGGCGGTCGCGCTCGGCGGCGCGGTGACGGTGATCGAGATCGCCAATCGCCCGCTCGGCCGCGCTGTATCGCCTGCCATGTCGGCGTTCTTTTATGACGCCCATCGCGCGTTCGGCGCCCTGTTCGCGCTGGAGACGGGCGTCACGGCGTTGATCGGCGATCAGGGCCATATCGCCTCGGTCGAGCTTTCCAACGGTCGGCGGCTACCAGCCGACGTGGTGATCGTCGGCGTCGGCGTCACGGCCGAAGATGCGCTGGCGCTGGAAGCAGGGCTCGACTGCGCCGACGGCGTGATCGTCAACGAGTTCCTGCTCTCCTCGGACCCCAATATTTCCGCGATCGGCGATTGCGCGCGGTTTCCAAGCGCAATCCTGAACGCTCCGCTACGGCTGGAATCGGTGCAAAACGCGACCGATCAAGCGCGCGTCGTCGCGCACCGCCTCATCGGCAAGCCCGTGGCTTATGACGCGCTGCCCTGGTTCTGGAGCGATCAGGGCGATCTCAAGCTACAGATCGCCGGGCTCTCGCACGGCATCGACCATTGGGTAATGCGTGGCGATCCCACGACGCGCGCTTTCTCCAGTTTTGGCTTCCGCGATGGCGCTCTAGCTGCGGTGGAAACTGTCAATCGCGGCGCCGATCACATGGCGGCGCGCAAGATGCTCGCGGCGCATACCCCGCTTACGCCAGAGCAGGCGAGTGACGAGAGTTTTGATTTGAAGAAGTTGGCGCTGGGGCGGTAATCAAGTTCGCTCGGAACCAGCTTACCGCGTTGGAACCGGCACTTCGCCGCGGTAATCATAGAACCCGCGCTGCGTCTTTCGCCCGAGCCAGCCCGCCTCGACATATTTTACGAGCAGCGGGCACGGACGGTATTTCGAATCCGCCAAACCTTCGTGCAAAACCTGCATGACGGAGAGGCAGGTGTCTAGGCCAATAAAGTCGGCGAGTTGCAGCGGCCCCATCGGGTGATTCGCGCCGAGCCGCATCGCGGTGTCGATCGATTCGACCGAGCCTACGCCTTCGTACAACGTGTAGATGGCCTCGTTAATCATCGGCAGCAGGATGCGGTTGACGATAAAGGCGGGAAAGTCTTCCGACATCGTCGCCGTCTTGCCGAGCCTGCCGACGAACACCTTAGCGCTCTCGAACGTGTCGTCCTTGGTTGCAATGCCTCGGATCAATTCGACCAACTGCATTTTCGGCACCGGATTCATGAAGTGAATGCCGATGAAATTTTCGGGGTTGGCGGTAACCGACGCGAGGCGCGTAATCGAAATCGACGATGTGTTGGAAGCGATGAGAGCCTCGGGCTTGATGAATGGCCGGAGGCTGGCGAAGATGCGCCGTTTTGTTTCCTCATTTTCGGACGCCGCTTCGATCACGAGATCGCAGGCGCCAAGCCCTTCGAGTTTCGAGGCTACGCCAATCCGGTTCAGGATCGCGGCACGGTCTTCTTCGCTCGTCTGGGCTTTTGCGACTTGTCGGGACAATAGCCCATTGATGGTCGCAAGCGCCGCCTTGATCCGCTCTTCCGCAACGTCGTGCAACAGCACGTCGTAGCCCGCCTGGGCGCAAACGAAGGCGATGCCGGAGCCCATCTGGCCAGCACCGATTATGCCGATTTTTTCAATCGCTACAGCCATGCTCGGCGTCCCGAAACCCTTCTCGAATCCACGCGCACGCATCGCGGAAAATTCATTTGCCCAGCTTGCCCAATTCGATGGTCAATTCGGGCAGCGCGGTAAACAGATCGGCGACCAGGCCGTAGTCGGCGACCTGAAAAATCGGCGCCTCTTCGTCCTTGTTGATCGCCACGATCACCTTGGAGTCTTTCATGCCTGCCAGATGCTGGATCGCGCCCGATATGCCGACAGCAATGTAGAGATCGGGCGCGACGACCTTGCCGGTCTGTCCGACCTGCCAGTCGTTGGGCGCGTAACCCGCATCCACAGCCGCGCGCGAGGCGCCCATGGCGGCGCCGAGCTTGTCAGCCACGGGCTCGATATAGGTCTTGAAGTTCTCCGCCTTTTGCATCGCCCGACCGCCGGAGACGATGATCTTAGCCGAGGTTAGCTCCGGCCGATCCGACCTCGCCAGCGCATCGCTGACAAAGCTCGAAACGCCGGGATCGGCCGCTACGGCGACAGGCTCGATCGTCGCCGTTCCGCCAGCGCCCGTGGCGGTGAAGGACGCGGTTCGAACGGTCGCGACAACCTTGGGATCCGTCGACTCGACCGTCTGTATCGCGTTGCCCGCATAAATAGGCCGCTCGAACGTCTTTGGGCCGATCACTTTGGCGATATCGGAGAGCTGCATCACATCGAGTAGCGCCGCGACGCGCGGCATCACGTTCTTCGAAAATGGGCTCGAAGCGGCCAGGATCGCATCATAGTCACCGGCCAGCGAGACGATCAGCGCGGCGAGTGGTTCCGCAAGACCATTCGCATAGAGCGCGTTATCCGCGACCCGCACCTTTGCGACGCCCGAGAGTTGCGCGGCGGCTTCAGCCACGCTTCCGAGATTTTGGCCCGTCACGAGGATATCGATCGGCGAGCCAATTGCGATCGCCGCCGTCAGCGCGCGCGCGGTAATGTCGCCGAGATGGCCGTTGCTGACTTCGGCGAGCAGCAGGGTGGCCATGGTCAAATCACTCCCACTTCGTCGTGCAATTTGGCCACGAGTTCGGCCACAGTCTTCACTTTTACACCCGCCTTGCGCCCACTGGGCTCCGTCGTCTTCAGCACTTTGACTCGGGGGCTGGTGTCGACGCCGTAATCAGCAGGCTTCTTCTGGTCGATCGGCTTCTTCTTCGCCTTCATGATGTTAGGCAATGAAGCGTAGCGCGGCTCATTGAGACGCAGATCGGTCGTTACGATCGCAGGCAGTTTCAGCGAGACGGTTTGCATTCCGCCATCGACTTCGCGAGTGACGTCGACTTTGCCGTCCGCGACGACAACCTTGGAGGCGAATGTCCCCTGCGGCATGCCGGTGAGCGCCGCCAACATCTGACCAGTCTGGTTGCAGTCGTCGTCGATCGCCTGCTTGCCCAAAATGACAAGACCAGGCAGTTCGGTCTCGACAACGCCTTTGAGCAATTTGGCGACGGCGAGCGGCTCAATAACCCCGTCAACGACAATGAGGATGCCGCGATCTGCGCCCATAGCGAGGGCCGTCCTAATTGTCTCGGAGGCTTGGGCCGGCCCGATCGAGACCACGATCACTTCCGTCGCCTTACCAGCTTCCTTTTGCCGCAACGCCTCTTCGACGGCGATCTCGTCGAACGGGTTCATCGACATTTTGACGTTGGCGAGTTCGACCCCGGACCCGTCAGACCTGATCCGAATTTTGACGTTGTAGTCGACCACCCGTTTGACGGGCACGAGGATTTTCATATTGGTCGAAACTCCGATCCCTTTCACGCGTCATGCGCCGCTGTAGGGCGGCACCCCTAATCTTGGGCGCTATGTGAGTCAACGCGTCGTCCGCACGAAAGTTCACCAGTGTACTAAGTCGCGGCGATCGACGGCCAAGCCAGCGGACAAGATGCCGCAAGCGCCTCAGTTCTCGATGTCGTTGCTCGCCTTGATCACCGGCGGCGCTCCATGCAGCAACGCGATCGCCGCGACGAGTTGCGTATCCTTGTGGACGTCGGGCGGGACATAAGCATCGGAGCCAGATTTCTCGTCCTCGCCGTTGCGCAAATGTCCTGCAAGAGACGCTTCGCCCTTGCTGCTGACCTTGCCCTTGAGATCATCAGGAATGTTTTCGAGCACCTTGTAGTCCGGCTCGATTCCCTTGGCCTGAATGGAACGCCCAGCGGGCGTGAAATAACGTGCGGTGGTCAATTTCAGCGCGCCATTCTCACCCAAAGGGAGCACCGTCTGCACTGAACCCTTGCCAAACGAGCGGGTGCCGATCAGCGTTGCCCGCTTGAGATCCTGCAAAGCGCCCGACACAATCTCCGAAGCTGAAGCCGAGCCGCCATTGATCAGCACGACCAGCGGCTTACCCTCGGACAGATTATAGCCGGGACGGGCGCCGAAGCTTTGATACTGGTCGGGCGTGCGTCCGCGCGTCGAGACAATCTCACCGCGGTCGATGAAGGCGTTGACGACCTGAATCGACTGCGACAATAGGCCGCCGGGATTGTTGCGCAAATCGAGGATGTAACCGCGCATCTTCTCGCCGCCCGGATTGGCCTTGAACTTCGCCATCGCCAGCTTGAGCGCATCATAAGTCTGCTGGTTGAACTGCGTTATCCTGATGTAGCCGATATCGCCGCCCTCGATACGAGATCGCACCGGCTGAACGTGAATGATCTCACGAACGAGCTTGAAGACCTTCGGGTCTTTCACGTCGCCGCGGGTCACAGTGAGGGTCACCGCCGTTTTGGCGACGCCGCGCATATGATCGACCGCGTCCTTAAGCGTCATCCCCTGCACCGGCTTGTCATCGATCTTGATAATGAGATCGCCAGATAAGATGCCGGCTCGCGCAGCCGGCGTTTCGTCAATTGGGCTCACGACCCGGACGAGGCCGTTGTCTTGCATCACTTCGAGGCCAAGACCGCCGAATTCCTCGCCCTTCATGTTGACTTGAAAATCGCTCAGCGCTTTCGCGTCGAGATAGTTCGAATGCGGGTCTAGCGAGGTCAGCATGCCGTTAATAGCGCCTGACATCACCTTGGCTTCGTCGGGTTCCTCAACGTAATTTGCGGTCGCTTTCTCGTAGATTTCACGGAAAAGCGCGATGCCCTGCGCACCATCATAGGCAAATGCGGCGCGAACGACGCCGCCTGCCATGGCGCCGGCCAAGCCGACCGCCACCCCCAATGCTAGATAGGACGATGCGCGCTTCATGCCGCCGCCTCAGTTTTGTTTGTCGGGTTCGCCCGAG
>JAYTRP010000237.1:0-1716 GCA_043746145.1 Hyphomicrobiales bacterium
GTCCAGCGCAAACCGGCCACCGCGGCCAGTTCCGACAACGCTGTAACGTCGGGGGCAAATGTCACGTAGAACGCCATGTCCGTTCGATCGGAAATTGAGCGACGGATCAGCAGCCAGTGATCCCGTGGAGGCGATTGCAAGCGAAAGAGGCGAACCCGAGCCCAATCATAAAGCCGCGGCCCTTTCGACCCCTGACCTGTGGGCAAACGCCGCCATTCCGTAGCGGAGCGGCGCTTGGCCAGTTCTTCCGCGGTATGCGTGCGGAAATCGCCCATCATCAATCTCTTGTTGCCGCGAACGGAAAGAACATACGGCTTGTCATGGCGCTCCAGCATGACGCGCAACGTCTTGTCGCTGCCATAAACCGAGTCGCCCAGCACCCATGCGCAGGGGACGCCGGCCTTGATCGCGCCCGCAACCATTGAGACGCCGATCTTAGGCTTGGCAGCGAACGCCACGTCGTCGGGAACGCCCGCAATCTTGCGACGCTGCGCATCCTCAACCCAGTCTTTTGGCAGATAAAGGCGGCGATCGATCAGGGCGTGTCCTTTTGGGCTCGCATAGCCCAGGAAAACGCCGATCTGACAGTTTTCAACCCGGCCTGCCGTGCCGTTGTATTGACGCGCGACCCCGACCGAATGCGCGCCCTTCTTCAAGAAACCGGTCTCGTCGAGAACCAGCACGCCTTGGGGATCGCCAAGCCGCTCGATCACATAATCCCGGCAGATATCGCGCGCTTTCTCCTGATCCCATTGCGTCCGGCCGAGTAGCGCCTGCATCCGCCAGGGCGCCGGGTCCCCGGCGTATTAGGCCAATTGCCAGCCGTTCTTGCGCTCGACCCCGCCAATCAGCCCTGGTTGGTGACCCAGACGCCCGAGCGCAAGGCTATGAAGCCGACGCTGGTAATGAGTATTAATCCCAATTAGCGAATTATACCAAGTCCATAAAAGGCTGACTTGTCTCCCTGATTTCCCAAAACCACTGCGATCCGATTCAGAGACGTCGAGGAGTGGTCGACATGGCGGCGGCGATTTCTTTACGCGAAGACTTTGACGGGCCGATGCTTCGCGCCCTGGTTCTTTCGGAAAAAGCGGGAGCTGTTACTCGGCGGCTTCTAGCTCTCGTGACGATTCACGAGGGCGGCACGCGGGCCGACGCGGCCCGGCTTGGAGGGGTCGGGCTTCAGACCCTTCGCGATTGGGTGCTTGCGTTCAACGCCAAGGGGCCGGACGAACTCGTCGATGGCAAATCGACCGGACGCCCTTGTCTGCTCAATGACGCGCAAAGGCGCGCGCTTGTCGCCATGGTCGAAGCCGGTCCGACCCCTGCTATTCATGAGGTCGTGCGATCTGGCGCAGTGGGTGTTCGACGAATACGGCTTGTCGGTGACCAAACAAATCTTGAGCCGCGAGTTGCGCGCTCTGGGCTATCGAAAGCTCTCTGCGCAACCGCGTCATCACGAGCATGACGAGGCCCCTGTCGTCGCGTTCAAAAAAAAGTCCCTACCCTCCAGGCGAGTATCGCCGCGGCCACCGGCAAGCCGCTCGAACTCTGGTTCCAAGATGAGTTCGGGTTCCAAGACGAAGCCCGCATCGGCCAAAAGAATAAGATCACGCGACGCTGGGCCAAGCGCGGCTCGAGGCCTTTTGCCTTGAAGGATCAGCGAACCGCCTCGGCTTACATCTTTGGCGCTATCTGCCCCGCGCTCGGCAAGGC
>JAYTRP010000238.1:0-1713 GCA_043746145.1 Hyphomicrobiales bacterium
GCGGCTCCACAGAATCAGGCAAACTCCTCTGAATCACATCTCACTCATCCGATTCAACATGTTTCCGGACCGACACTTAGCACCCTCAGCGTGAAACGCCATCTCACCTCGGCGCAAACGCATTACACACGCCTAGGCAATAAAGACTGACGAGAGGCTGCGCCCCGCGCGACAGGTGGCCTTCGCCACCCCTCCCCGGATGTCTGAAAGCTGACTGCCGAGTTGCGCACATAAGGTCGTTACTGTCGCGTCCGCATTCGAGGCCAGAAAAATCGTCCGCGCTCGATACAATTCGAGGACAGACACATCGCCTTACCGTGGTGCGAATAGCATTTGATCAGATCGAAGCGGTGCAGCAAAAGACGATGAGACGCTCGAAGTGGGCAGCGCGCTTAAACGGTTCCTGGAGAATTGGCGCGAGGCCGTCGAATCCTCTGCGCATGTCGATGCGTCCACTCGCAAGCCACATGTGTACCCACCTCGATATCGGGATCAGAAAGGCAAGAGGAAGGCCGAGGACTGAAGGCTCGACCATGATGTAGCCGCCGTCAAAATGGCGGCCGACACATACCTTCGTACAGCGCCTTGCGATATCGCCCGCCACGTGAGCCCATCGTTACGCAATCTTACCAGGAGCCCATGTCCGGTATTCAGGGAGCAACATCTGCATCAATGACAATTGAACACGTTTGCGTTGGAAGTTCTTGCCCAACGCAGTCATCGTAACTTAATTTGCCTTGCCCAACACAATCAACGCGACTTAATTTACAAAGTATAACCTGAACCTGCCCCTGTTTGACGTCTCCCTTAGCCGGGCGATCATGCGGCGAGCGATTCTTTCTCGCCAAAACCGGTTCGGTTGCTCCACATCGAACTTGCGCTCCAGCAGGTTGGGCGATACCGGCAATGCGTGCGAACTGTCCGTCGTCGCCTTAAATTTGCGCTTGCCACGCGCCCGCAGGCCGTCGGCCCTCATGAATTTGCGCCCCCGTTCCTTGCCGGCGCGAATGCCCCTCGCATGAAGTTCGCGCTATAGGCGCGGCCATCCGTAAGCCCCTTTCATCTCCTCAAAAATCGCACGGATGTGACCCCGCAGAGCCATGTCGCTTATCCTGCGTCCAGGCTGCACGACGCTCGCCGCCCGCTTCTGGCGCGTTCGATATTGGTGGTAGCCGCTGGCGCTGACGCACAGCACGCGGCATTGCAACGCCGCCGGCCAAACCCTTCTATACCGCTCGATGAAGGCGTATCTCACAGCGACTCTTTCGCGAAATACGCCGCTGCTTTTTTTAGAATATCGCGCTCCATCCGCGTGCGCGACAACTCAACTTTCAAACGGGCGATCTCCATCTGCTCCGCGTTCACCGCCTTGCCTACAGTCTCGCGCAGCCCGCCAGCCGCATCCGCCTTCACCCAGTTGCTAATCGTCTGCTCGGAAAGCTCAAGGCTCTTGGCCACAGCAGATTTCGCCTGACCCGCCCCAACCAGCCGCACCGCCTCGCAATTGAACTCAAGCGTGTAACGCGCCCGCCCGATCCCGCTCATGCAAAGTCTTCCAAATCCGATTGTACGTAATCAGCCTTGGGAGACGTTTTTCGGGGGCAAGGTCAAGCTTGCAAATCAAAAGCCAAGTCCCGCTTGACTTCATCCACGGTAGATGGCCGGGACAAGTGTTCGTACCGGAGAGTTCCCTGACAGGGGTTCGGAGAGATG
>JAYTRP010000239.1:0-5599 GCA_043746145.1 Hyphomicrobiales bacterium
TTGATGCGCTCGAACACGTCTTCCTTGGCGAAATCGATGATGTCGGTGGCCCCCGCCTTCTTGGCGAGCGCGATCCGCTCGGGAACCGTTTCAATCGCAATGATACGCTCGGCGCCGAGCACACGAGCCGACTGGATCGCGAAATGGCCCACAGGCCCCGCTCCCCACACCGCGACGATCTCGCCACCCTTGATGCCTGCCTGCTCGGCGCCCTGATACCCCGTGGGAAAAATGTCCGTCAGGAACAGCGCTTCCTCATCAGTCATGCCTTCAGGCGCCTTCATCGGCGCGACATCGGCCATCGGTACGCGTACATATTCCGCCTGCCCGCCGGAATAGCCGCCGAGCATATGCGAGTAGCCAAACAAGCCCGCGATTGTATAGCCGAACTGCGCGGCCGCCATTTCGCCGTTGCGATTGGACCGCTGACAGCAGGAGTAGTTGCCCATCTTGCACTGCCGACATTCGCCGCAGTTGATGTTGAACGGCACGACGATCCTGTCGCCCTTCTTGAACTTGGTGAAGCCTTTTCCGACCTCGACCACTTCGCCCATGAACTCATGGCCGAGAATATCGCCACTCTTCATGCTCGGCATCATGCCGTCCATCAGATGCAGGTCAGACCCGCAGATCGCGCAACTCGTGACTTTGATGATAACGTCGCGTGCGTCCTCGATCTTGGGATCGGGTACGCTGTCGCAGCGGATATCGTTTGTACCGTGCCAGCAAAGGGCTTTCATGGGGGTCTCGTTAGTTGGAGGTGAGTTACCATCGGTTCAAATTGTTGAACAACGCCATGACGGCCACGCCAACAGCAACGACTGCCGCCGCCTTCATCTGAGAATGAGTGTGCGTTTGCTAACTTCGGCCATCAGCGTGACAGACACTCGCCGTGCATGGCGGCAAATTTTTTGTGCTGCGGATCGGTGCGCCGGTGATGACGAATACGTGATCTGCAGGTGATTTCGACTTCAGCCGCATCCTCTATTCGCCTTATGAAGTCGAATTGGTCTTAAAACGTCAGAGACTCGCTTCTGTTCGATTTCGTTAAAAGAAAAGCGATCACAGAAGTTTTGCGACGTTCCCAATTTTTGGCTTGGCGGGGGCGTCGCTACGTAGTCCAAGCGCGTACGCGTACGCGTGCTGGCCACGCCCAGCCTGGCGCGCTCGACCTGCGCCCTTGGCTTGCCACCAGCCTTCGCTACTGAAAGGCTGCCGCCGACGTTACCCGGAGACCCCCACGCATGACCCACGATCCCGCCTTCCTCGCCCGCGCCATCGAACAGGGTCGCGGGCTCGCCGAGGCCGATCTCGTGCTGAAGGGCGGGCGGTTTTTCGACCTCGTTTCTGGCGAACTCATCAAGAGCGACGTGGCGATCTGCGGCGATCGGATCGTCGGCACTTTGGGCGAATACCGCGGCGCGCGCGAGATCGACGTCACGGGCAAAGTGATCGTCCCCGGCTTCATCGACACGCATCTGCATGTCGAATCTTCACTGATTACGCCCGCCGAATTTGACCGCTGCGTGCTCGCCCACGGCGTGACGACCGCGATCTGCGATCCCCACGAAATCGCCAATGTTCTGGGAACGACGGGGCTTCAATATTTCCTCGATAGCTCGCTCAGCGTCGCGATGGACCTGCGCGTGCAATTGTCGAGTTGCGTGCCCGCGACGCATCTGGAAACTTCGGGCGCGCGGCTCGAAATCGCAGATTTAATGCCGTTCGCCGATCATCCCAAAGTGCTGGGCCTTGCCGAATTCATGAATTTTCCGGGCCTGCTCGCCCGCGACCCCGCCTGCCTCGCCAAGCTCGCGGCGTTCCAGGGCCGCCCGATCGACGGGCACGCTCCCCTGGTGCGGGGGATGGACCTCAACGGCTACCTCGCCGCCGGCGTGCGCACGGACCACGAAACGACCACCGCCGAGGAGGCGCTGGAGAAACTCTCCAAGGGCATGCAAATCCTGGTGCGCGAAGGTTCCGTGTCGAAGGACCTGCACGCGCTGGCCTCCATCATCACCGAGCGTAATTCGCCCTTTCTCGCCTTTTGCACCGACGACCGCAATCCGCTCGATACGGCGGAGGAGGGGCATCTCGACTTCATCATCCGCACCGCGATTGCGCTTGGCGCGACGCCGCTCGCGGCCTATCGGACCGCCAGCATTTCGGCGGCGCGTATCTTTGGCCTGCGTGATCGCGGTCTGGTCGCGCCGGGCTGGCGCGCCGACCTTGTGGTGCTCGACGATTTGGCGAGTTGTGCGGTTTCGCTCGTGCTGACGGGCGGGCGATTGGTTGGCGACGAACTGTTCGCGGCGCGCCCGACCATCGCCCCGGTCGGGCGCAACAGCGTGAAGGCGCGCAAGGTGAGCGCGGCTGACTTTGCGGCGCGCGGGCAGGGGCCGTCAACGCAGGCGATCGGCATAATCCCGGGCAAGATCATCACGCAGCGGGTCGCCGCGACATTGCCATTTGCGAACGGACTGAGGGGGATGGACCTGACCCGCGATTTCGTGAAGGTCGCGGTGGTCGCGCGCCACGGAATCAACGACAATATCGGCGTCGCGTTCGTGCATGGCTTTGGCATGAAGCGCGGCGCGATCGCTTCTTCGGTCGGCCATGACAGCCACAACATCACCGTGGTCGGCGCCGACGAGGGCGACATGGCCGTCGCGGTCAACCGTCTGAGGGAGATCGAGGGCGGATTCGCGGTCGCCTCGGGCGGCAAGATCATCGCCGAACTGGCGCTGCCGGTGGCGGGGCTGATGAGCCTGATGCGCTTCGAGCAGGTTCACGCCGCGTTGATCCCGCTGCGTGCGGCGGCCAAGGGGCTTGGCGTCGTGCTGCCCGAGCCGTTCCTGCAGGTCGCCTTCCTGCCGCTGCCGGTGATCCCGCATTTGAAGATCACGGATAGGGGTCTGGTGGATGTCGACCGCTTCGAGTTTGTGCGCGACTGAAAGGGTTCAGCGCGCCACGGCGAAACCGAGCGCCAGCGCGAGCCAGGAGAGAATCATAAGCGAGCCGCCGATCGGCGCGGCCATCGGGAACAGTTTCTCGCCCTCGAACGCGCGCATCGCCAGATCGCCCGAGAACAAAACCGTTCCGAGCGCGAGCGCCGCGCCGGCGAGCAGCGTGACGCCGGCGCCTTTGACGAGCGTGCGCGCATGGGCGGAGATTCCCAGCAGCGCGGCGGCGTGCAGGATCAGGAACTCCGACGCGGTGCGGCCGAGTTCGCCACCCGCCGCGTGGGTGGACGCGGCGGCAAGCGCAACTCCGGCGGCGCCTAGCAGGGCGGCGATTGCGGCAAGGAGAGAGGCAGGCATGCGGGCTTCCCTCGACCCATGCGAGCGCGGAGTCAACCGGGGCGCGCAACACCATCGCGTCGGCGGACAGGCTACAACTTAGCGCGGCTTTGTCGGCGCCGGCGCCTGCGCTATGCTACTCCCGCGAAATCTCAGGGAGACGTCATGACCGGCTACATCGATCCGACCCGGGAATCGTTCGCCGCCTTCCGCGCTGACGATCGCGTCGGGCCGATCCAGATGCTCAACCTCGTGCGCTTGCGAGAGCGGGCGGCCTATCCCGATGGGCGCGAGGCGAGCGGCGCGGACGCCTATGCCGCCTACGGGCGAGAGAGCGGACCCGTGTTCGCGCGGCTAGGCGGGAGCATCGTATGGCGCGGCCGCTTCGAACACATGCTGATCGGGCCGACGCAAGAGCGCTGGGATCATTGCTTCATCGCGCAATATCCCGCTGTCGCCGCCTTTGTCGCAATGATCCGCGACCCCGCTTATCGCGAGGCCGTCAAACATCGGCAGGCCGCCGTCGAGGATTCCCGGCTAATCCGGCTTGCGCCAGAGGAGACTGGCGCGCAGTTTGGGTAAACGTCGCAGCGGTTCCCTACCGGCGAGCCCCGCGCACGTTTCCGAAATGCCGAGCGAGAAACAGCGACATCGCCAAGCCGCCAAGCCAGACCAGCGCCCATTCGATGTCAGTGTCGGCGCCCTTGGGATAAATCGCGCGCAGCAGCGCAGACCCTATGACAATATTGGCGAAGCCCCATAGCGTGTTGATCATTGGCGACGAATCCCCGACTCCAGGGGGTCGCGCGAATGGCGTAGGGAACGGCTGGCCACTGACTCCTTGGGTGAAATGGGGGACGCCGTTTGCGATCAGAGCGCCCGCCAGGATCTGTAGAGGGTAGATATACCAGGGCATCGCATTTCCTTTTTAGGCTCGAATTTGCGGTCTTAGAGCGCTTATTTTCGACAAAACGCATTGTGAACGGAACTTTTCGGGCCTCTCGCCTGTTTTTACGCCACTGATTACACAGAGGGCGCGGATTATGGAAAATACGGTTATGGCGGCTCCTTACATGGGCTTTATCGCGTGGATCGTGCTGGGCCTGATTGCCGGCTTCATCGCGAGCAAGATGGTCAATGGCGCGGGCGAAGGCATGATGATGGACATCATCCTCGGCGTCATCGGCGCCGTAGTTGGCGGATATCTGTTCAGCGCATTTGGCTCCGCGGGTGTCACGGGCTTCAATATCTGGAGCGTGTTCGTCGCAATCGTCGGCGCGGTGATCGTGCTGGTGATTTACCACGCCGTCGTGGGCCGAGGCCGCACCACCGCGATTTGATTCATTCGCGACAAGGGCGATAACCGCGGCGCGCGGTTCCTCCCTTGTTCGCGTCGGAGTAGCGCATCGAGAGTGGTCGAAAGACATTGTCGTCGCAACAAGGGCCGAGAGCGATCCGCTCTTGGCCCTTATTTTTGCGGCGTCTACAAATCGGTGGGGTAACCGTGCCGAACTTTCGAGGCGCGGATCATTGCTTTCGCCTTGGCGTCCTCACCCGCGGAGCAGGTTTTCTCGGCAACTTCCAATTCGCGCTTTATCTGATTGGAAACCGACTTTGCGACGTGCCCCATGGCGATGTCGTTGCTTTGGATCGCGCGGTAGCGAGTTAACTCCGCTGAGCAATCGCCTCCCGCTGGAAGCTGAAAATTTTGTGGCGTTACATTCGTTTGGGCGAATACGGGAACTGCCGGCAGCGCGACAGCCGCAGCAATGAGATAGGCGATCCGCTTCATCGTAAACTCCAGGCGATTCGTAGGCGCTAGGGAAGCGTTACCGCGTGGCGACGTCAAGCAGGAGACGGGCGGCGTTCTCGAGGGTACGGTGTCGCTCCTTTGACCGACCGCGATGCGTTGACAATGTCGTTCCTGCCGCCAATTTCCCTCCTGCTCGCCTATCTCGTCGCCAGCGCGCTGCTATCGGCAACGCCGGGTCCGGACATGGCGTTGTTTCTGCAGAAGACCCTCGCTGGCGGGCGGCGGCACGGCTTTGCGGCGCTCGCGGGCGCCCAGACGGGAATCCTCGCCCACACCTGCGCCGCCGCGCTTGGGCTCTCCGCGCTGATCGCCGCCTCGGCGCAACTTTACGGCGCGCTGAAGATCTTGGGCGCCCTGTACCTCGTATGGCTCGCGATCGCGGCGTTGCGTCATGGGTCGGCGCTGCGGTTCGCGGGGGAAATGAGGCCAACGGGCGTGGCGAAAACTTTCGCGACGGGGGTTCTGATCAACTTGACCAATCCGAAGA
>JAYTRP010000240.1:0-1708 GCA_043746145.1 Hyphomicrobiales bacterium
CCAGACGCGGGCGACGAGAGCGTCCGAGCCTTCGCTCGCCTAGCGAGCGGAGGCTACGGGTCTCGCGATAGCGAGGACGCCCTTGAGGCCGCTTCCAAACCGGGCGATCGCGTCCTTGTTGCTGCGCAACTCGCTGTAGGGCAGGTAACGAAGGTCGAGGTCGCCGACGCGCGAGAAAGCCGGCCGGGCGAAGTGGGCGCGAACGTCGCGTTCGCGCTCATCGGGCGCGACTATAAAGAAATTGCGCGCTGTCCCTCCCTCGATGCCCAGTGCGAGGTCGAGCATGCGGACGATGCCGGAATAAATGCTCGTCGTGTGCTCGACTTCGAACGCGGCCGCTACGGCCGACCCGTCAAACCATATGACATCAATGAGCCTGATCGTCTCGACCGATCCTTTCGCGGTCAAGCCCTCGGGAAGCCGATCAAGGCATCCATCTGCGAGCCGCCCGGCGCCATAAGGACGGCTGGCGTCGTTCGATGCAATCCAGACCCCGTAGCCGAGCGCCAACCCGAGGTCGCGGAGCCAGCCCTGAATCTCCGTGTGGGTGTGGTCGGCCTCGCGCGCGGCCAGGCTAGCGTTCGAAAAGGCGGCCGCGTCGGCCCGCACGGCCTCCAGATCGCGACGCCAAGCGTCGAGAGCGTCTAACCCGTCGCGCTGGGGAAGCGGATAGCGCCCGCAGCCGACATCAAACAGGAACCCCGCCACGGCGCCATAGTCGTTCGAGAGCAGGTGGCGGTAGTTCGTATTAAG
Source organism: Hyphomicrobiales bacterium (assembly GCA_043746145.1). Taxonomy (GTDB): domain Bacteria; phylum Pseudomonadota; class Alphaproteobacteria; order Rhizobiales; family Beijerinckiaceae; genus Roseiarcus. The sequence continues at coordinate 754 of JAYTRP010000240.1, forward strand.
CTCGACCACGCCACGTCGCATAGCCAGGTACTCGTGCCACCGCCCGAGCTTGACGTTCGCGCCGGTCAGCGCGTTGTAGCCCTTGACGATGGCGGTGTTGAAAGGCGGCACCCAGGTCGGATGGAGGAAGTAGAGGAGATTGGCGGCGGCCGGGCCGAGGCCCTTGATTTTCACGCTATCCAGCGCGTGGATCGCCAACAGCACCTGGGCTTCCGCGTTACAGCAGAGACAGGTGTCGAGGAAGCGGCCGAAGGCGAGCTGGTTCGCCCGACTCTCGTAGATGTCGGGAATTCGGAGCTTCGGTTTCCAAAGAAAAGCGTGATCGGCACCCTTGAAGATTTGCCTTTGCTCCGCGATCGACGCGACGACGGTTTCGAGCGATGACCCGCGATACGCGTTACCGAAGGTGTCGGCCTTGATCTCATCGACGACTGCCTGCAATCCGCGCCGGATTGAGCGAAAATTCTTAATGCGCTCGTGCCACACAAACCATGTCTGGTAGGCCCCGCCGGGGTCGTTTCGCCAATGCCGGACAAGATTTTCGATCCACTCGCTCAATATGCCTCCTCCGGCTCCTTCTTTGTACAGATTAATGCTGTCGAAGGGTCTCGCTGAACTCGCAAATTCGCTGCTGTGAACACGTCAATCCAACTCCTCGACCGCCATTACCCTACCCCTTCGAGGAAAATTTTGGCACATTTAACTGTTATTCTGCACAAGTTTTCTAAAACTCCTTGACCGTCGGCGATAAGGGCCGTCGTCGTGGGGGCCAGCTCGCGGGTCATTTCGGGCACTGTGGCTATAACCGCCATCCGCGAACCACCCTGACCGAATCGCGGTCGCGGTTTCCCATGTCGTAAAAACCACCGTTTTTGCGACATTCCCCTGCCCTGCCCTAAACAAGACCCTATGGGCGGCTGGAATGTCGAATAACCCGTCTTCATATCTATGTCGT
>JAYTRP010000241.1:0-1699 GCA_043746145.1 Hyphomicrobiales bacterium
GCACATTTGGTGACGGCCGCCCTCAGTTGAGTCCGATGACGCACGCCTGAAGCAAATCGATCTTTCCACGTTCGTACATCTGACGTTTGACGAGCTTGAGCTTGCAGATCTGGCCTTCAGTCTGACCGTTTGACCACGCGGAGGAGATTGCGGCCTGGACCGCGTCCCTGTCCTTGATAATTCCATTGGCGAATGTGGCGATAAGGCTGTGGGTCGCGCGGCCTAGCCAAGCATCAAGAGCAGGGAGGGCTTTGCGACGGATGATCGCCTAGAACTCCGCAAGCATGTCTCGCGCTTCGGCCAACGCCGCGACGCCTCGCTCAATCGCCGCCACTGTGACCGTCTGCGCCTTGGAAAGCTGATCGCGGCCGATCGTGAGTAAGCGTGCAATTGTTCGTGCTGACGGTGCGTGCCCAATCGAGCCTGTATCGGCCTTTTCCGCCCGCTTGCGCCGTGCGCTCCATTCACTCACAACGCCTCGGCAACCTCGAAATCCCAGTTGGCGCAGCTCTCGCCACAGCGCGAGGCCGTTTCGGCAACCGGCGGTCCACTGCAAGTCGAGCAACGGCAGATACGGGTCGAGCGAACTGGGCCGGGTACGGAAGATGTTTGAACGCTGACCGCGCAAGATTTTGCGGATCAGACCTCGGCTGTATCCGGTCCGGCGCACCATTTCCCGAATGGCCACCTCTTCCTTCGCCATCGAAAAAATGGACGCGTTGGTCTCCTCGCGGCGCTGAAAGCCTTCATATTGCAGCTTCTCAGCGTAGGTCAGCAATCCCGGGTCTATCTTGGCGGCCCCGATCGCCTTTCGAATTTGCCGCATGCTTTTGCCGACGGCGTCGAGGAACGCCCGGCTTGCATTCTCCATTAAATGCCAGCGATCGGCGATCTGAACTGCGTGCGGGAGCGCCCGCTTCGCCGCCACCGCGTAGCCGCCGCCGCGATCTCGGGCGACTATGCAAATTTGTGGTTGGCTAGCCAGCCACGCTTGCGCGGTCGCCGGCTCTCGATCGGGCAGAAGCGCAATTGTCTTTCGGCGTTCGAGGTCGCAGAGAAGCGTCCCATAGCGATGGTTTCGTTTCCATGCCCAATCGTCGATGCCGACGATCGTTGGCGGCGGGATCTCGACGGCGCCGCGACGGCGTACGATGCGAAGCAGAGTGTCATTACTCACCCTGACATTGAGCCGCCGTGACAATGCCGCCGCGGGTCGACCCCCTAGGGCAATCGCAAGGCAATGGACGACTTCATCAAGACGGACTGTGCGCCTGGCGTTGAGCCCGACAGCGCCGTCAAACCGTTCCGCGAACACGCGGCGTCGACAGTTGCTCGCGTCGCAGAAAAACCGCCGCGCTTGCAGGACCATCTCCGTGCGCCGGCCTCCGACAGGCAGATCGAGCAGTCTGCGCAAATAGCGGCTGTGAACGCGGCGGGCCAAAGATCCGCAAAGCGGGCAAGGACGCGATGTTGCAGACGCCGTAATCGCCACCTTTACGCACTCGGCTTGGACCACAACGTTCTCGACGATAAAGCCCGGAGGGACAAATTCTGAAGCTCGAAGCGCGCGCATGGCTCTGATTCTCCTGCTGAATCGAGCCAAATCGACTTCCAAATTTCATCAAATGTGAGTCAGAGCCGCGTTTGCACGCGATTTGACACCGGGAAGCTCGCCGGAGCGCTCGATCATGCAATATGG
>JAYTRP010000242.1:0-16413 GCA_043746145.1 Hyphomicrobiales bacterium
AAGATCAACGACATGGCGGCGCTGACGATGATTTGCGCCGCAACGGGTATGCTGGGGCTCAGTGCGGTCGGCGCAGCCTCGGATGCGACTCGCAGCCAATGGGGTCGGCGCTCGCCCTGGCTCGTCGGGATGGCGTTGAGTTCGGCGCTGTTCGCGATGGCGCTTGCTTTCCAGCACAGCTTTGCGGGGATTGCGCTGTTTTTCGGCGCGCTCTGGTTTACGCTCAACGGCTTCCAGGCGGCCATGTTGGCGATCGTTTCCGATCGCGTGCCGGAACGTCGGCGGAGCGCCGCGTCGTCGCTATTCGGGCTCGCTGGGCCGTTCGGCGCCTTGTTTGGCATTAATGTCGCGGCGCTGATTTCGTCGTTCGCTGGTTATTCGGCGGTGGCGGTGATTCTAGTGGCGACGACCGCGGCTTTCGTCGTCTTTGCGCGGGAGGCGCCGTTCCCGGAAACCCGGCGAGAGCCTTCTCGTCCGACCCGTCGTTTTCGGCTTGGCCTGCAAGCGCTCGAGAGTTTCGGCTCGCGCGACTTTGCGCTCGCCTACTTGTTCCGCCTGCTGATGTTCACCGCGCAATTCTCAATCAACAATTACCTGCTTTACGTGTTGCAGGACCATATCGGGCCGGCCAACCTTCCTGGCCACGATGCTCGGCTCGCGACGGGAGTGCTGAGCACGCTAAGAATGGTCTCGACGATCGCGGCGATCTCGCTGGGGTTTTTTCTTGCCAATCGCACGACCCGACGGCGAATTTTTACACTCGCCTATTCGGTGCTGATGGCGGCAGCGATGATCGCGCCTATTGTCTGGCCGACGTGGACGGGAATGCTGATCTTCGGGGGCCTCGGCGGAATCGCGCAAGGGCTCTATTCCACGATCGACCTGACCTTCATGTCGCAAGTGCTGCCCAAACGGGAGGCTGCGGGGCGCGATATTGCGTTGCTGGTGATGGCCGGAGCGACCGCGCAATTCGTCGCGCCGGTGTTCGGCGGCGTCCTAATTCGCGGGGTCGGCTACGATTCGCTATTCTTCGCCGCCGCGCTGGTTACGCTCGCGGCCGGCGCGGTGGCCTGGTCGATCCGCAGCGTGAAATGAAGGCGGCGGCGCTTTAGTGCGCCTCGTCCCAGTTCGCGGCCGCCCGCGCGTCGACCAGCAACGGCACATCGAGATGCGCGGCCGGCGCCGGCGCCTCGATCATGATTTTCGAGACCAGCGCGATGGTTGCATCGACTTCGCCCGTGGGCGTCTCGAACACCAGTTCGTCGTGCACCTGCAGCAGCATGCGCGCATTCAGTTTTGCGCCTTCAAGCGCACCGTCCATGCGCGTCATCGCACGGCGAATAATATCGGCGGCCGAGCCCTGTATGGGAGCGTTTATCGCGGCGCGCTCGTTGAAAGCTCGTTCCGAAGGGTTGGACGCGGAAATTCGCGGGAAGTGGCACTTGCGGCCAAAAATCGTGGTGACGAAGCCGTCTGCGCGCGCGCGCTTTTTGGTCGCTTCCATGTAGTCGCGAATTCCGGGGAAGCGCTCGAAATATTTGCGGATATAAGCGCCGGCCTCCTCGCGCGAAATTCCGAGCTGGTTGGCGAGGCCGAACGCCGAAATGCCATAGATGATGCCGAAGTTGATCGCTTTGGCGCGCCGCCTCACCTCGCTCGGCATATCTTTGATCGGCACGCCGAACATTTCTGAGGCGGTCATGGCATGAATGTCGAGCCCTTCGGCGAACGCCTTTTTCAGCGCCGGCAGGTCCGCCATATGCGCGAGCAGCCGAAGCTCTATCTGGCTGTAGTCGGCGGAGATCAGCGCATTCCCGGGACCCGCGATGAAGGCGCGCCGGATACGTCGCCCCTCCTCGTTGCGAATGGGGATGTTCTGCAAATTCGGGTCTGAGGAGGATAGGCGTCCCGTCGTCGTCGCGGCGAGCGCGAAACTCGTATGGACCCGATGAGTGCGCGGATTGACGAAGGTCGGCAGCGCATCGGTGTAGGTCGATTTCAGCTTGGAGAGCTGGCGCCAGGCAAGTATGCGCTCCGGCAGCTTGTGCCCTTCCTCGGCGAGATCTTCGAGCACTCCCGCCGCGGTGGACCAGGCGCCGGTCGCGGTTTTCCTCGCGCCGGGCAGACCCATCTGACCAAACAGCACGTCGCCGATCTGCTTGGGCGAGCCCAGGTTGATGGAGGCGCCCACCATCTCCTGAATTTCGGCCTCGATGCGCCCCATGCCTTGCGCGAATTCGCCGGAAAGCCGCGACAGGATTGCGCGATCGATCTCGATCCCGCGCGCCTCCATCCGCGCGAGCGTGACCACGATCGGGCGCTCCAGCGTCTCATAGATCGTCGTCAGCCCCTCGGCGACCAACCGTGGCTTCAGCACGCGCCAGAGCCGTAACGTGACGTCGGCGTCCTCGGCGGCGTAGGTCGACGCCTTGTCGATCGGCGTCCGCGCGAAGCCTTTGAAATTGCGCCCGGAGCCTGCGACTTCGGCGAAAGCGATCGGCTTGTGATCGAGCCAGCGCTGCGAGAGCGCGTCCATGCCGTGGCCCTCGTTGCTGACGCCGGAATCGAGCACATAGGACATCAGCATCGTGTCGTCGATCGGCGCGACTTCGATCCCGCGCTCATGAAACAAGTGCCAGTCGAACTTGACGTTCTGGCCGATTTTCAACACGCCGCGCGCCTCGAGCAGCGGCTTTAGCAGCGCCAAGACCTCAGCCTCGGGCAATTGCCCCGGCAACAGGCCAGCGCCGCCGAACAGATCGTCGCTATGGCGATGGCCGATGGGGATGTAGCAGGCCTCGCCCGGCGCAACGGCGAGCGAAACTCCGACAAGGTCAGCCTGGATCGCATCGAGCGAGGACGTCTCCGTGTCGAACGCGACCGCTCCCGCTGCGAAAGCGCGCGCGACCCAATCGCTCAGTTCGGCGGTAGTCGTCACCGTCGCGTAGGCGGAGTAATCCACCTTCTCCTGTTTGCCTCTCGCGGCGCGCTCGGCCGCATGTTCGCGCGGGCCAGACATGGAAGCGGCTGGCGCGGCCGCAAGCACGGGAAGCGGGGCGGGAGGGACGCCGGCGTCGCCGTTGCGCAAGCGCCATCCAGCGGCGCCGACGAAAGCGGGGTCGGGATCGATCGCGCCGGGGTCGCAGTCGCAGATCTCGCCGACCCGCTTGGTGATCGAGGTGAACTCCATCGCTTTGAGGAAGCCGATCAGCCGCTTGCCCTCGAGGATTGGCATCCCGAGCGCGTCGAGCGGCGTTTCCAGTTCGACGTCGCGCACCAGCGTGACCAGTCGTTTGGAGAGGCGGACCAACTCGACAGTTTCGGGATTGGTCAGCGTCTCGCGGCGTTTGGGCTGCTTGATCTCGCCGGCCCGCGCGAGCAGGCTTTCGAGGTCGCCATATTCGGCGATCAGTTGCGCCGCCGTCTTGACGCCGATCCCCGGCGCGCCCGGCACATTGTCGGTGGCGTCGCCGGCGAGCGCCTGGATGTCGACCACCTTGTCGGGCGTCGCGCCGAAATAAGCGACCACTTCTTCGACGCCAATGCGCCGCTCCTCGCGCCGCATGTCGCCCGTTCCCGAGGCGGGATCGAACATCGCGACTCCCGGTTCGATCAGTTGCATCAGATCTTTGTCCGCCGAGACGATCAGCACGTCGGCGCCGCGTTCGCGCGCCTGTCTGGCGTAGGTCGCGATCAGGTCGTCCGCCTCGTAGCGGTCCTGCTCGATGGGGATCAAGCCGAAGGCGCGCACGGTGTCGCGCATCAGCGGGAACTGCGGCACGAGATCCTCAGGCGGCTCGGGCCGGTGCGCCTTGTAGGCGGGATAGAGCTCGCGCCGGAACGAGTTCTCCGACTTGTCGAAGATGATCGCGAGATGCGTCGGCTTCAGCCCCGCCGCCCCGTCGCGCAGGAACTGCAGCACCTTGGACGCGAATAGCCGCACGGCGCCGACCGGCAACCGGTCCGAGCGGTAATTGTATTTCTGATCCTGCCGGATCGACTGGAAATAGGCGCGGAACACGAAAGAGGAGCCGTCGACGAGGAAGACGTGATCGCCGGGGCCGACAGGACGCTGAGTTTGGGTCATGTGGAACAGTCTAGCCTGCGCGGGCGCGGGGGGCTATCGGCGGCGGGTGATTGTCCCGCTCTAGTTGAAAAGACGATGGAGAGGCTCCAGTCCCGCTTCCATCAATCCCCGTAGGTCGCGGTCAGCGACGCCTTGGCCAGCGTATGGAAGTGCAGGTTGAACCCGACCACCGCCGCGGAGGCGTTCTCGTCGGCGTCGAGCTTGTCCACGTCGACCGCATAGATCGTGAAAATGTAATGATGCGGCTTGTCGCCCTTGGGCGGGCAGGGGCCGCCGTAGCCGGCCACGCCGTAATCGGACTTACCTTGGATCGCGCCCTTCGGAGCCGCGTCGCTCTTGGGGGCGCCCGCGTTCTTGGGCAGCGAGGTTACGGCGACGGGGATGTTGAAGACTACCCAGTGCCAGAAGCCGCTGCCGGTCGGCGCGTCGGGGTCGTAGACGTTGAGGGCGAAACTCTGTGTGTTCGCGGGCGCGTCCGACCAGGCGAGCGCGGGCGAGATGTTTTTGCCCGTGCAGCCGAAACCGTTGAACACCTGCTCTGCGCCAATCGGGGCATCCGATTTGATGTCGGGGCTGGTCAGCGACATCGCCGTCGCCGTCGCCGCGCTGGCGCCGTTCAGCAACGACGCAAGAAACAAACCCAAAGCAGCGGTCTTGAGCAATGCATTCTCCTCGTGCTTGGGGCGTCCGGTCTCCCCTCAAGACTATCGTTACCCGAACAAGGTAATCCTGCCAGATTTCCACGCTTACGCCTAGCCCACGCAACGGCCATGCAACTTCCTTATCTCGAGGGCCATGTGCATAATCGCCGTGACTTCGCCAAACCCAGAGCCGAGCTCGCGACCACCCAAGGAGTGTGACGATGCAAGCCGAACGCCCGCCGCTGCCGCCTTTCACGACGCCCGAGGATGCGGCGAAAAAGGTGCGCCTCGCGGAGGACGCCTGGAATGCCCGCGATCCCAAGCGAGTCTCGCTCGCCTATACGCCAGACAGCCGCTGGCGTAATCGCGCAGAGTTCATCGCGGGCCGCGTGGAGATTGAGGCGTTCCTCACTCACAAGTGGAGCCGCGAGCTGGACTATCGTTTGATCAAGGAGCTGTGGGCGTTCCGCGACAACCGCATTGCGGTGCGGTTTGCTTACGAGTGGCGCGACGACGGCGGCGACTGGTTTCGCTCTTATGGCAATGAGAACTGGGAATTCGACCAGCGCGGCCTGATGAGCCGCCGCATCGCCAGCATCAACGATATGCCCATCCATGAGGCCGACCGTAAATTCCACTGGCCGCTCGGGCGTCGCCCCGACGATCATCCCGGTTTAAGCGACCTGGGAATGTGAAACCGCTAAGACCTCCCCTTGCGCCCCTGACACAGAACGATCGGCGGCGACATGGCGCGCACGAACCCGTAGCCGGTGTAAACCTGCACGTTCGACGCGCCGGGCGGCAGGAGAAAAGAACCCTGAATAACTTGCGTCTGGTTCGCGGCAGTCGCTAGCGCCCATTCGTAGTTGCAGAACTGTTCCGGCGCTTGGGGATCGACGTGACTGCAAATTAGCTGCGCGCCGCTCAGCAAAGCCGCGCCGGCGCAACTCGCGGCAGTCTTCGCCAGCGCCGGGCTACTCGCCAACGCCAATAGAGCGAGACCCCAGCCTATCAGGCAGCGTACATTCCGATTACGCATTTTCGTCTCCGCCTTTGCCGCAGAATTAGCGGCCTTTCGCCCGTCACGTTTTCAAGAAAGCGTCAGCCCGTTTTTTGGCCTTGCGAATCGTCAAAAGAATTATATATGGTCGCTTATCATAAGCACACTTAGTAATAAGCATCGCTGCCCATGTCGACGCCATACCTTGGTTTCCTGATCCACGACGTCGCTCGCTTGCTACGCCGCAGGTTTGAGCAGCGTGCCGGCGGGACCGGACTCACCAGATCGCAGTGGCAGACGATTGCCTTCCTATCCAGGCGCGAAGGGTTGTCCCAAGCCGCGCTTGCGGAAGATCTCGACATCGAGCCGATCACGCTGACGCGTATCCTGGATCGTCTGTCGGCCCGTGGGTTGATCGAACGGCGTCCCGATCCCACCGATCGTCGCCGCTGGGCGTTGTTCCTGACCGCGGCGGCCGTGCCGCTGCTCAAGGAAATGGAAACCCTCGGCGAGGCCACGAGAGCCGAAGCGCTTCACGGCGTCACCCCGCAGGATCTCGTCAAGCTGGAAGAGACGTTGAACCGCATGAAGGCCAACCTCTGGCCGACTTGCCACGACCAGATTCGAAGCGATCTGATTACAGAGAAGGAAATAGTTCATGGCTGAGGGAGCCTCCCTTACCCGCGGCGTCATGCAGACGTCGCCCGCGCGTGTTCGCGAAATCGCGCGCGAAGCGCCCAAGCCCGCGCCGGAGACAACCGCGCCCGCCGATCTTGCCGCCGCCTCGCCGCCGCCGCCCAAGCGCGCGCGTCGCAACTGGAAACGCCCGTTGCTGTTCGCCCTGTTGCCGCTCGCGCTTGTCGCTGGCGGCTACGAATATATCACGGGCGGCCAAGTGTTGGAGACCGACAACGCCTATATCCGCGCTGATACGGAGGGTGTTTCCACCGATGTCGCGGGAACGGTGATTGCCGTCGATGTCCAAGACAACGAAGCCGTGCAGAAGGGCCAGGAACTCTATCGGCTGAAGCAGGACACGTTCAAGATCGCGCTCAACGGCGCGACGGCGCAGCTCGAAACCGTTCGCGATCAGGTGCTGACTTCGCAGGAAAGCTACAAGCTCGCCCTTGCGCAAGTCGCGCAGGCGCAGTCGGATCTAAACTTCTACCAAACGCAATTAGGCCGTCAGAAAAATCTCCTCTCGACGGGCGCTGGAACGCAAACCGCTTTCGACACCGCGCAGCACGATCTCGAGTCGGTCCAGCAGCGTGTCACGGTCGCCAAGGCGCAGGCCGCGACGACGCTGGCCCAACTCGGCGGCGACGCCCATCAGAAGGTCGAGGAAAACCCGTTTTATCTTCAGGCCAAGTCGCTGGTGGATAACGCCCAGCGTGATCTCAACGACACGGTCGTGCGTGCGCCCTTCGATGGCGTCGTCACCAATGTCGACGCGATCCAGGTCGGCTCTTACCTCCAGGCTTCACAGCAAGCGTTCAGCCTTGTCTCGACCAAAAATATTTGGATCGAGGCGGAGCCCAAGGAAACCGAACTCACCTATTTGAAGCCCGGCGAGACGGCGTCCGTCACTGTCGACGCCTATCCCGGCGTCACCTGGAAGGGAACGGTGACCAGCATCAGCCCGGCTTCGGGGTCGAGCTTCTCGCTATTGCCGGCGCAAAACACCACAGGAAATTGGGTCAAGGTCGTCCAACGCGTGCCCTTGCGCGTCAAGCTGAACGACAGCGAAGGAAAGCCTCCGCTGCGGGTCGGCATGAGCGTGACGGTCGGTATCGAAACCGGCCACGCGCGCGGCTGGCCGGAATTCGTCACGAGCTGGTTCTCCCACGATGAGAAAGCTCGTGTCTGACGCGGTCGCCTTCACCAAAGTCGCCAATCGCGGCGCCATCACGGCTTGCGTCATTCTCGCCGTGGTGATGCAGGCGCTCGACACGACGATCGCCAATGTGGCGCTCCCCTATATCCAGGGCAGCGTTTCCGCGAGCGCGGACCAGATCAACTGGGTGCTGACGTCCTACATCGTCGCCGCCGCGATCATGACGCCGCCATCGGGTTTTCTCGCCCAGCGTTTTGGGCGAAAGCGCGTCCTCATGACGGCAATCGCGGGCTTTGTGGTCGCGTCCATCCTTTGCGGCATTTCGCAATCGCTGATCGAGATCGTCGGATTCCGTTTGATGCAGGGCATGTTCGGCGCGGCGCTGGTCCCGCTGTCGCAAGGCATTCTGCTCGACATCTACGACATAAAAGAGCGCGGCTCGGCGATGGCCTTGTTCGGCGTCTCCGTCATGGTTGGCCCTGTGCTCGGTCCCGTCATGGGCGGCTGGTTGACCGACAACATTTCCTGGCGTTGGGTATTTTACATCAACATCCCCATCGGGGTGGTCGCCTTTATTGGCATCAGCACGTTCGTCAAGGAAACCAAGATCGACGTGCGGGCCAAGCTCGATTGGTTGGGTTTTGGCGCGCTCAGCATCGGGATTGCGGCGCTGCAAATCTTCCTCGATCGCGGCGAGGAGTTGGACTGGTTCTCGTCGTTCGAAATTCTGATTGAAGCGGTGGTTGCGGCTTCGGCGTTCTACATCTTCTTCGTCCACACGTTTACATCGAAGAAGAGCTTCATCGACCCGACGCTGTTTCTCGATCGCAACTTCGCCGTTTGCGTGGTGTTTATCTTCATCGTCGGGGTCACCTACCTCGCCTCGCTCGCGCTGATGACGCCGTATCTGCAAACTCTGATGGGCTATCCCGTCGTGACCGCGGGGCTCGTCATGGGACCGCGCGGTTTGGGGACCATGGTCTGCATGTTTTTCGTCGGGCGCTTGATCGGGCGCGTTGACACCCGCATGCTGTTGACGGCCGGGCTCAGCCTGACCGCCTTCGCGATGTACGAAATGACTGGCTGGACACCGGCTGTTTCGCAATGGACGATTGTGTGGGTTGGCTTCGTGCAGGGCGCGGGATTGGGCTTCCTGTTCGTGCCCCTGACCACTATGGCGTTTTCGACGCTGCCGGCGGCAAAACGCGGCGACGGCGCGGGAATTTACAACCTCTCCCGCAACATCGGGTCGAGCGTCGGCATTTCCGTGGTCTCTGCGCTAATCACCTCTAACACGCAGATCAATCATGCTGACATCGCGGCCTATGTGACGCCGTTCAACCCCGGCTTCGCGCGGCCCGGTGTCATGCAGGCTTTGAGCCCCATCACGGCTGCCGGGCGCGCCGCGCTCGACTCCATCATCACGCTGCAATCGGTGATCATTGCCTATATCGACGACTTCAAGCTGCTGATGATTCTGTCGATAGCCGCCGTGCCGCTGGTGTTGTTGCTGCGCAAGCCTTCAGCGCCGGCCGCTGTCGATCATAGCGTCGTGATGGAATAGGGCAGGCGGCTACCGCGACGCCGCCGCTGCGATCTCCGCGACGATCGCCTCTGCGGCGGCGCGGGGGTCGGCGGCGGCGGTGATCGGGCGGCCCACCACGAGATAATCGGCGCCGTCGGCGATTGCCTGGGCAGGCGTTGCGACCCGCTTTTGATCGCCAGCGTCGGCGCCGCTCGGCCGCACGCCCGGTGTCACCAACAGGAACCCAGGCGGGCGGGAGGCCCGCAACACTGCGGCCTCCGCCGGGCTCGCCACTAGCCCGTGCATACCGAGCGCTTGAGCCTGCGCGGCGCGCCGCTCGACCAGCGCGCGAACCCCTAGCGCATAACCTGCCTCGGCGAGATCGGCATCGTCGGCGGAGGTGAGCACGGAGACGCCGAGCAGCTTCAAATCGGCGCCCTGAGCGCCCGCTACCGCCGCGCGCATCGTCTGGGGATAGGCGTGAACGGTCAGAAAAGTCGCGCCGAGACGCGCAATCTGCACCGTCGCGCGCTCGACTGTATGGGGAATGTCGTGCAGCTTTAAATCGATGAAGACGCGTTTTCCTTCGCCAATCAATCGCTCGGCAAGCCTCAGGCCGCCGCCGCCATAGACTAACTCCATCCCAATCTTATAGAAAACGACGCTGTCTCCGAGCCGCTCGATCCAATGTGTCGCTTCGCTGGCTCTCGATATGTCGAGCGCAACGATTAACCTCTCGCGCGGCGTCGGCGACATGTCTAGCTTTCCCGCTGGTCGCGCGGACCTCTAAGCAGCCCACACCGGCGCGCGGCGTCAAACGCGCAATCGGCCTCGCGAATCCAGATCTCGCGCACGCGGTCGCGTTGTTTGTCGAACATGCCGCCTGCCGCGCGGCGCTTATCGGCCCAATTTGCGCCCCACTGCTCCGCCCTGCCTCGAAACCTGACCATCATCGGCTCGGCGAGGACGGCACCGGAGTCGGCGCGATAGGTCCAGACACGGGCAGGGGGCAGATTGCGCCAGATCGGCGCGCCGCAATGAGCGGAATATTTGTTCACGCAGTCGCTGCGAGCAATCGGCGACTTGAGGCCGTAGGTGAACTGCACGAAGACGCCGGAAGGGCCCATCAACGCAAACGCATCCGCAATCAGCTTGGCGCGCAAGGCAGGGGGTTGATTGAGCAGCGGCAGGCTCGACACGACGGCGGCGATCTTCTGGCCCGCATATCCGGCAAGCGTAAGCGGCAGATCATAGGCATCGCCCTGCACGACGCAGGCAGGCGCGAATCGCTGCGCCAGCAAACGACAAAACCCTGCGTCATATTCAACGAGCAGCAAGCGCTCGCGTGCGATCCCGTGCTCGATCAGCGCTTTCGTCACAGGCCCAGTGCCGGGTCCGAGTTCGACGACAAGTCCTTCGCGCGCGCTCATTGCCGCGCGCGCCATTTCGCGGGCGAGATAAGGTCCGGAGGGCGCCACAGCGCCCGTCATACGTGGATTTCCCAGCAAGCTTTTAAAGAAGCGGGTTTCATCGCCAAGCAGGCGAGCGCCCCCGCGCTGGCTTTTGTCAATACGCGAGCGGGGCGATCTTACTGGCATTTATTGGGCCCTATCCGAGCCCTTCGAAGAACTCTTTCATCTTGGCGAAGAAGCCTGCGCTCTCCGGGTGAGTCTTATGCGACGATTCAGCTTCAAACTCCAACAGCAGTTCGCGCTGCCGCCTCGTCAGGCTCTGCGGCGTCTCGACTACGGTCTGGATGTAGAGCTCGCCAAGATCGCGCGACCGTAGGATCGGCATGCCTTTGCCACGTAGCTTAAGTTGGCGCCCCGATTGGCAACCCTCGGGCACGCGAACCTTCGCATCGCCGCCGTCGAGCGTACGCACAGTAAATTCACCGCCGAGCGCCGCCTGCACCATGGAGATCGGGACGCGACAGTAGAGGTCGGCGCCGTCGCGCTGGAAAAACGGATGCGGCTTGATCGCGAGGAAGATGTAGAGATCGCCAGGACCGCCCCCGCGCATGCCGGCCTCGCCCTCGCCGGAAAGGCGAATGCGCGTACCATCTTCGACGCCGGCGGGAACGTTGACCGCAAGCGTACGCTCGCGCGTAACTCGGCCCAAGCCCGTGCACTTGTCACAAGGGTTCTCGATGATCTGGCCGCGTCCATGACAGGTCGGGCAGGTGCGCTCAATAGCGAAGAAGCCCTGCTGCGCCCGTACGCGGCCATGGCCCGCGCAGGTCTTGCAGACTGTGGGTTTAGACCCCGGCTTGGCCCCCGTGCCCGAGCAGGCCTCGCACGCGATTGAAGTCGGCAATTTAACCGAGGCATTTTTGCCCTTATAGGCATCTTCGAGCGAGATTTCGAGATTGTAACGCAGATCAGCGCCGCGCTCTTTACCCGAGGTTGTACGGCCACCGCCGCGCCGACCCATAATGTCGCCGAACAGATCGTCGAAGATATCCGACATCGACGCGCCAAAACCATCGCCCATGCCTCCCGCCTGATCGAAGGCGGCATGGCCGTAGCGATCATAGGCGGCGCGCTTTTGAGGGTCGGAGAGGTGCTGGTAGGCTTCGTTGAGTTCCTTAAAGCGGGCCTCGGCCTGCTTATCGCCTGGATTACGGTCGGGGTGGCAGACCATAGCCGTTTTGCGGAAGGCGGCTTTTAACTCCGCCTCGCTCGCAGTCTTGACGACCCCCAGAGTCTCATAGAAATCGCGTTTGGCCACGTCTTCGGCAATCCCTCTGGAGAGTGAGCGAACAAACCGACTTTCGACTAAGAAGTCTAGAGCTTGAGGAAAAAACGCCAGCAAACTCTGTCGCGGAGTGGCGTTTTCTCAACGCTCATGTTCGCATTAGCGCCGCGCAAGTTCGCATTGGCGCCCGGGCAAGTCTTCTCGCTAGCGCCCAGAGAAATTCTGGGCGCCAGCTTTGAAGCCTTTAGGCGGACTTCTTCTTGTCGTCGTCGACCTCGCGGAATTCCGCGTCGATCACGTCGTCCTTCGGGCCCTGGCCGGCCGCAGCTTCAGGCCCTGCAGCCTGGCTCGCCTTATACATCGCTTCGCCGAGCTTCATCTGCGCCTGCATGACATCGTTGGTGCGGGCCTTGATGGCCTCGACGTCGTCGCCCTGCAAGGCCGTGCGAAGCGCCGCGACCGCGCCTTCAATCGCGCTCTTATCGGCCTGCGAGACCTTGTCGGCATATTCCTTCAGCGACTTCTCGGCGTCGTGGATCAGCGATTCGCCATGGTTCTTGGCGTCCACGGATTCGCGCCGCTTCTTGTCGTCGACAGCGTTCGCTTCGGCGTCCTTCACCATCTTGTTGATGTCGGCTTCCGAGAGGCCGCCCGAGGCCTGGATGCGGATCTGCTGTTCCTTGTTGGTCGCCTTGTCCTTGGCGGTCACGTTGACGATGCCGTTCGCGTCGATGTCGAACGTCACCTCGATCTGCGGCACTCCGCGCGGAGCGGAGGGGATGCCAACGAGATCGAACTGACCGAGCGCCTTGTTGTCGGCGGCCATTTCACGCTCGCCCTGGAACACCCGGATCGTCACCGCGGTCTGGTTGTCCTCGGCGGTCGAGAAGACCTGACCCTTCTTGGTCGGGATCGTGGTGTTGCGCTCAATCAGGCGCGTAAACACGCCGCCAAGCGTCTCGATGCCGAGCGATAGTGGAGTCACGTCGAGCAGTAGAACGTCCTTTACGTCGCCCTGCAGCACGCCCGCCTGGACTGCCGCGCCAATGGCGACAACTTCGTCCGGGTTGACGCCCTTATGGGGCTCCTTGCCGAAGAACTGCTTTACGATCTCCTGCACCTTCGGCATGCGGGTCATGCCGCCGACGAGCACGACCTCGTCCACCTGACCGGCTGCCAGTCCGGCGTCCTTCAAGGCCTTTTTGCAAGGCTCGACCGTGCGCTGGATCAGATCGTCGACCAGCGCCTCGTATTTGGCGCGGGTTAGCTTGAGCGCCAGATGTTTGGGACCGGAGGCGTCGGCGGTGATGTAGGGAAGATTGATATCGGTCTGAACCGCGGAGGACAGCTCGATCTTGGCTTTTTCGGCCGCTTCCTTGAGGCGTTGCAGCGCAAGCTTGTCCTTGGTCAGGTCGATTCCCTGCTCCTTCTTGAACTCGCTTGCGAGATATTCGACCAGACGCATGTCGAAGTCCTCGCCGCCGAGGAACGTGTCGCCATTGGTCGACTTCACCTCGAACACGCCGTCGCCGATTTCGAGGATCGAGACGTCGAACGTGCCGCCGCCGAGATCGTAGACGGCGATGAGGCCCGCCTTTTTCTTGTCGAGGCCGTAAGCCAACGCGGCTGCGGTCGGCTCGTTGATGATGCGCAACACCTCGAGGCCGGCGATCCGACCCGCGTCCTTGGTCGCCTGACGCTGAGCGTCATTGAAGTAAGCAGGCACTGTGATGACGGCCTGCGTGACGGGACCGCCCAGGTGAGCCTCAGCCGTCTCCTTCATCTTCTGCAGCGTAAAAGCAGAAATCTGCGAGGGCGAATACTGCTTGCCGTCCGCCGTCACCCACGCATCGCCATTGGGAGCCTTGACGATCTTGTAGGGGACGAGACCCATGTCCTTCTTGGTCATGGGATCGTCAAACGAGCGACCGATCAGGCGCTTGATCGCAAAGAATGTGCGCTCCGGATTGGTGATGCCTTGACGCTTGGCCGGCTGGCCGACCAGGCGCTCGCCGTCATCCGTGAAAGCGACGATCGAGGGCGTTGTGCGAGCGCCTTCGGAATTCTCGATGACCTTGGGCGTTGCGCCTTCCATGACGGCGACGCAGGAATTGGTAGTTCCCAAGTCGATGCCGATAACTTTAGCCATAGTTCAAATCCCCATATGTTTCGCGAGACCGCGAGGCCCCGAAGCGGCCAGGCCTTGGAAAAGCGGTTAACGGCTGGAATCTGCCGCCGGCGCCTTTCCGGTCCCCGATGCTCGGTTTTGCAAATCCGGGGCGCGGGACAATTGTCGCCAGGGCAGGCGATTCACGTCTGCGCCACCGGAGTTGGCCGGTATATAAGGGGGGGCGCCGACCCGCGCAAGGCGCGTAGACCTCGACCACGCGGCCAAATCCAACGCGTTTCGCGCCGCGCTGATAATTGCCGCGGTGTGGTTGTGCTTTCCCTTTCGCGTCAGCCGCCTTAATCTTGAGCCATGAAACGAGTCGCTATTTTCCTGATCGCCTCGGCCGCTCTGGTTAGTTTGGGGCATGCGCAATTGGCGCTTCCCGGCGGGTCTTCGTCCGACCCCGCCGCGACGGATGGCGGAAATGCCGCCCCCGTCAAACACAGGGCCAAGCATCGCCCGAGGATTGACCGTAAGGCGCCCGACGCCATAGCGGTTGAGGACCGTCCGCTGCTGCTCAACGGAACGGGCGGTCAATTGCGGCTCTCGCGCGGCGAAGGCGGCTCCCTCAAAATCGACAAATTCACCCTCGCGGGAGAAGTTGTCTCCAATCCCACCCAGAAGTGCCGGATCGACATTGTCGGTGAAACCCCAATCACGGCGACTTCGCAGGGCGCCCCCGATGGCCTGGCCCGCTACACCGCCGACATACCCGCCTGTCCGCTGACGTTCGATGTCCTCGACGGCGCCGTGCTGGTTCCCGCGCAAAATTCCGCCTGCGTCTTTCAAGCTGCCGATTGTCAGGCGAGTCCCGGCGGTCTCTGGGGTCCTGACGTCGCTCAACTCGAAGGGGACGCCAAGCAGTTCGCCAAGGACCGCACAAGCGCCGACGTAGGGCTGCAGGAGGCTCTGAAGATTTTGCAGAAGCACGACAAAGGCGCTGCGGCGGCTCTCGCGCGCGAACAGAACGACTTCGCCGCGCAGCGCGACGACACCTGCCATGATTATGTCGGAGAGCCCAAATATGGCTATTGCGCCTCGCGCCTTACAGCCGCCCGCGCCGCGCTTTTGCGTAAGCGGACCGAGGATTCAAAGCCTAAGGCGAAGAGCGTCGAGGGCGATTGATTGGGGCTTAAACATAACCTCTGCTCGCTGTCGATCGAACGAATCGACCGTGCTATCAACCTGAGCGGCTCGCGCCCGGGCCGTCGTGCGAGGTCGAGACATGGACTCCGAATTCCCCCATAGCGACTCTTTCACCCGAGAACCGCCGCATAACGAGAACAAGGAACCAGCCTCCGTGCTCGAGCAGGTCAGGGAGCTTTTATTCGGTGAAGCGCACCGCACGACCGCGCAAACCCTGAGAACCCTCGAAGACAAAATCGCAGCCATGACCGCAACGATGGAGGCGCGCTTTTCCGAACTCGAAAAGCGCCTGCAAGACGCGCGCGACGAAATCCAGCACGGCCATTCGGCTTCGATCGATGAGATCGGGGGCGCGATCGCCGAACTCGGCGCCAAGATCCGCGAAGTAAGCACCCGCCGCGTCGCTTCCTAAACGAAGAACGAAGGACTCGCTGAACGAAAGACATGAGACTCGACGCCGCTTGAATGTTATTTTGGGAGTGCGCCGCGGGGGATCCGGCCGCTGACAGGGGGTGTTCGATGCTAAAGGAGTTCAGAGAGTTCGCGATGCGCGGCAACGTCGTTGATCTCGCCATCGGCGTGATCATCGGCGCCGCATTCGGCAAGATCGTCGACGCTATTGTCAGCGACATCATCATGCCAATCCTCGGGATCGCCGGCAAAGCGGATTTCACCAACTACTTCATCCCTCTTTCCAGCGCAGTGACCGCCTCCAACCTCGTTGATGCGCGCAAGCAGGGTGGGGTGCTGGCCTACGGCGATTTCATCACCGTCGTTATCAACTTCGCCTTCATCGCTTTCGCGCTGTACTTCGTCGTCAAGGGCGTCACCATGCTTCGCCGCCGCGCGCCAGCCATGCCAGTCGTGCTGCCGCCGAGCGAGGAAATCGTGCTGCTTACCCAAATCCGCGACGCCCTCGCGAGGCGTTAAGCCCGGAGGCGAAATAGCCTGGGCCTCTTGCCGTGACCGCTAAGCTCGTCCATGACGCGGGCATGCAGGACCTTACCGATCCGCCGCCCGAACGTGACTGGCTGCAACACTTACGGCGCGAGGCGCGCGCCGTTGCGACCAGCGGCATCGTCGAAGTGTTCGACTACGCGCGCAACAGGCAGGGCCTCATCCCGCTCTACGTAGGGGAGGGAGATTTGTCGACGCCGTCCTTCATCATCGAGGCGGCGAAAGCCTCAATGGATCGCGGCGAGACCTTCTATACCTACCAAGCCGGCATACCCGCACTTCGCGAGGCGATCGCGGCCTATATGACGCGCGTCTACGGCGACGCGCCCGGGGGGGGCGCTTTCCCTCCCGAACGG
>JAYTRP010000243.1:0-16392 GCA_043746145.1 Hyphomicrobiales bacterium
GTCGCATAGCCCTCGATGGCGGCGGCGAGTATGGGATCGCTCGCGCCCACAGTCAGGGCGGCGGTCGGGTCAACGCCTTTCCAGGCGAGCGCCGCCTTGAACCAGGCTGCGGCTTCCTCGTATTCGCCGCGATTCTGGTGATACCAGGCGAGCGCCTGTCCGCCCTCGAAATTGCGGTCGCCTTCGACGAAGCCGACAAAGGCCAGCAGGATCGACTCAGAGATATCAGGCGCCGGATTGACGCGCGTGAGTTGCACCGTAATCGCGCTGATATAGGTGTCACGCATCGTTTTGGAGGCCTCGCGCCAGGCGAAGGCGATCTTCAGCGCGGCCTCGACCTGCCCGGCTTTCAGCAGCGAAAGCGCGTGACCCTCGGCAAAATTGACGCTCGCGGCGTCTTTTCCCGGCGGCAGGCCGGGATCGCCGAGCGAAAACCATTTGTCGGCTTCGAGATAGTGCGCGCGATTGTATTCGAACCAGCCAGCGAGCGAGAGATCGTTGCGGTCGTGCGTCCGGGCGACCTCGGCGAAAAAGTCGGCGAGCGCCTCGGGCTCGATCGTATCCTGGCTCTTGCCCGAGTTGATCGACCCGATGCGCGCGCGAGTGAGATCGATTTTCGCCACGTCGAATTCCCCGACGCCGTCGCCGGACGTAGCGCCCATGGCGATCAGCGACTTCACCTCGTCGACGGAAAAGCGGGCGATCGCCTTGCGGATCGTGGTCAGCCGCTCGTCGTGGTCGGCGCAGGTCGCGATGATCGCGTGGTCGATCTCAAAGGCCCGTGTGCTCATACCGAGATCCAGAAATGCGTCGGCGGCGCGCCAGTTCGCGTCCATGTAGGCGCAATGCAGGATTGAAGGATCGGCGTCGGCGACTTCGAGCACTTCGCGGGACTTGTGCTCGTCGGACAGCCTGACGAGCTTCTCGATCGCCTCCTTGCGCTCGATCTTTACCAGTAGATCGCGCGAAGGCTTCCAGCCCGCCTCGCTCTTCATACGCAGCGCAATGCCGGCGTGCAGTTCCTCGAGACGGTCGGCGCTAAGCAAATCCCAGAACGGCTGTTCGTCGACGCCGACGCCCGCGCTCGAATAAATATTGGTCGGCGGCGTCCAACTCGGATGCAGCGCCTTCAGGCGCTTGATCTCGGCGTTGGTGCGCACGACGTTATGCAGCGAGGCGTAGTAGCGTAGCGCGCTCTCATCCACCATCGACTCGTTCGACGTCACCGCAAATAGCGAACCGAACAGCGGCGCCTGATAGATATGCGGAAAGAGAACTTCAGCGTCGGGTTTTCTCTCGCTTTTCCCGTCGACTTTGACCTCAGGCTTGCCGACGGCCTTGGCCTCGATCTGGCGGTCGGTCGTGCCTGCGCGGCTGCCCTGGATCCCGCCCTCGATCTTGGGCGACGTCGCGACTAGCATGCCCGAGGGCGCCAGGAATTCTTTTATCAGCGCGTCGGCGCGCGCGTTTTCTGCCCCGCCGGCAATCACCGGTGACGTAGCGAAAGCGGCGACAAGCCCGCAAGTAACTAGCCATTGCCTCATAGACATTGAGGATACCTGAGCCGTGCTGCAGTCAACGAGAGCATATGCAGCGTTGCGGGATAGTATCGATCGAGGGGAACCGACCTCAGATCGTCGGGAAACCTTTCGCCGCGAGCGGCGCAGCGAGCGAGCGCGGCTATCGCGAGATAGCCTTTTTCCGAAAAATCCTGCACCGGCGCGCCGGTGTCGAGATCTATGACGCTAAGCGGAGCCCCGGGCGATCCGGCCCAGGAGTCGACAAGCGCGGCAATGCGCGCTCGTTCGGCCGGTTCCCCCCAAGCGAGATAGAGGGGCGCCCGGACGACATCGTAGCTAAACCTGCGGGGACGCCCGTCTGCGGGCTGCACACCGTAGCGCAGCGAAATCCAGTCGCTGGGCAGCTTGCGCGGTCCGAACTGGGCGGCGTCGATCAGCGCGAGGCCGCTCTGACGCAACGTATCCCAGTCGAATTCAGGCGCGACCTCGGCAAGTGCGTCGAAGGCTGGAAACACCCAATAGGAGAGATTGACGATCGGGCCGTCGCTGACCTCGTCGCGACCAAAACCAATGACGCCGGGCGACAGCGCCGGCCCGAAGATCGAGGGATAGGTCGCTCGCGAGGCGATCGCGAGCGCGATCTTTCGCGCCTGCGCCGAATAGCCCGCATCGTTCCAGCGCCGTCCCGCCTCCGCCAGTCCCCAGGCGATCAGCATGTCGCCATCGGTTGCGTTATTGTGGTCCATAACGTGCGGTCGATCCTGCGGACGCCAGCGCCAAGCGGCAAGACCGTCAGCCCGCAACTCGAGATTGACGCTGGTCCAGGCCCAAATCTTGTCGAACGCATTCCGATCGCCGGAGAACGCCGCGAGCAGCATCGCATAGCCCTGACCTTCGCTGTGGCTGATACCGCCTTGCGAATCGTCGGAGAGCCGGCCATCGGCGCCGATGAACCGCTGTTTGTAGCTCGCCCACAACGCGGCTGGCGTCGGGCTCGTGTCGGCCTCTGCGATCACGGGCGCAAAGCCTGCGACGCCGAGAAGCAAAATTAGCGCGCTCCAGATTTTCATGCACGATACCCGTGAGCACGGACGGCGAGATAGGTGAGCGTGCCGAGCAGGATCGAGCCAAATACGACCGCAACCAAGTAATAATCGAGGTTGGACGACATAAAGCCCGCCGCCACCAGCCTCAGATTGGCGGGTGTAAGGGTCTGGGTCACGATGAAATAAGCGTCGACGGGGTGCGACACATTTTCGGCGCCAGCGCGGGGGCTGAAAGACGCCGCTCGACCCTCGATGCTGTTCCAGTTCGACGGCGCGACGAGATTGCGAACGTCGCGCCCCAATATGGCGGTGTTGGCGGCGACCAGCATCGTCCAGGTTTGATTGCCGCCCGCCGGCCCGTGCGCCTGGGCAAGCAGCAGCGTCGCGTGTTCAGGAGTTTCGATGCGCCCATCGTGCTCGCGAAGCGTCGCGAAGTCGCTTCTATGCACGTTGATGTAGCGATCATAGAGCGCGCGTATAGTAATCTGAGTGGAGAGGCTCGCCGGACCTTTGCGGGCGCCGTCAGCCCACTGGTCGTAGAGATGCAGGGTGTCGAGTTCGACTTTCGCGACCGGAGCTGTCGGGCCGTTTTCAAGTCCGGAATATTCGCCTGCATTCGGCCGCGACCAGGCTTCCTTCAGCGCGCGATAATCGACGCCCATCGCCCACACCAGCGCAGGAGGAAAATCGTTAAGCGCCCCGATGAACAGCGTTGAGCCGGCCTGGGCCTTGTCGATATCGAACGTCACCGACGCTTTAAGCGGAACGCGCGTCATCGCCGCCGTGCGGGCAAGGAAGGTCGCCGCCGCGGCGATCGTCGCGCGGTCGCGCTTTGGCAGAAATATCTGAGCGGGGAGCGTGCCGTCATAGGGAAAGCCAGCGGTCAAGGTCGCGGCAAGGTTTGGCAACCGGGCGATGCGGGCAAGCGAGGGCATAATGAGTTCGGACTGGTCGAAAAACACGAACCGCTTCTTTGAATCCATGAGCTGCCGCACATCGCAGGCTGCATCTTCGGCAGTCGGCGTTTGCGCCTCGATCACGATATGGTTGACACCCGGGCGTAGCGCGCTGAGCAAGACTGAAACCGGCCGGTCGCGAAAAATATCGCCGTGCGGGTTGCGCAGCGGCATCGAGCCCGCTTCCCGATCGTTGACGCGCACCAGGATCTGAGAGCTCGGGAGCAGGCCCGCCGAGTAGCCAGCGCTCAGCGACAGCGTCAGCTTGTCGTAGTCGGCGGGATAGAAGTCGGCGGGCATCGCGATGTCAAAGGCGACGCGAAACAACCGGCCGTTAAACTCCTCGGTCTGCACGCCGAAATTGCGCAACGGCAGACGCATCCCGCCATGCACGGGAAAGCCGTTGTCGGCCGCCAGCGAATGCGCAGCGGACAAGGTTGCGGCATGCGCATCCAACCGCCGCGCGGGCAGGATCGCATCAATCGACTCCATCGTCTCTTTCTCGTCGCGGCCGGCTGCGACCACGATCACGCGCCCGGGAACTTCCATTCCCGCGAGCTGCGGCGAAGCGTCCTCGCTGTCGCTCAGGAACTTGCCAAATCCCCGCGCGCGCAGATCGGCGCGCAGGCCAACGAGCAGCCACAGGCCCGGGCGCTCGTCGATCGCGTCGGCAATCTCGACATTTGGGCGCTGCACGCCAGCGCGAATTGCGACCGATTCCACTGCCTGCATGGCGCGGTCGACCTCGGCGCTGTTGGCGCCTTCGGGCAACACCACGCGAATCGTCAACGCACCGGTTGGGTCAGGCGAAACCGCGGCGAGATCGTCGAGCGAGACAATGCCGGGATCGGCTAGGCCGGGAAAGGTCAGGCCGCTCGCTGCGGGATCGAGCTGCGTCCACAGTTCGTAGGTCGCTTCCAGCGAGCAATCGACGCGATGGCGCTGGGCGACCGAGATGCGGACGTTGTTGTAGCCCTCCGTCAACAGACCGCGCGGCAATTCGACGTCGAGCGCGCCGGGGTCGCTCGCTGCGGCGATCGGGGTCTGCGCGACCGCGATGTCGTTGACGCTGATGGCGAGCGTCGACACCTCGGGCATGACGGAAATCGCATTGGAATAGGCGAGGTGAATGCGCGCGCGTGTGCGGGCCTGGGCCGCGGTCACATAGACCGCCCAGTCCTTGGCGTTGGTTTCTCCCTCAAAGCGCAACTTCCGGGCGTCGGGGCCTAAACGATGCAGCGCCTCTCCGCCAAAGCGCGGCGGCGCGACAGCGCTGGCAGGCCCCGCGCCCGCGAGCGCGGCGATGAACGCCAGAAGCGCAAAGCTCGGACGCATGTGAAAGCCTCTCATTGCGACACCGCGATCGACTTCGGGCCGACCACGGACGCCTCGAGATAGACGGGCTCGGGCATCGACTGTGGCGGGGGGAGAGGGAGGTTCGTGCGCGCCTGACGGATGCGATCGACCAGCAGCTTGCCGCCTCGGCCCGGTCCGAGCACGCCCCATTTCAGGAACGTATAGACTCCGAACAGAATGCCTCGCCGCTTGCGGCGACCAAGGCGGAAGGCGGCGATTTGCGACGCATCCTGGAACATCAGGTCCGCGATCGCCTGGTAGTGGCGACGCTTGAGTTTGCCAAAGGCGAACCCGATTTGCGTGGCGCCATTCTCCTCGGTCCAGTTCGTAACCTTTACGGGCAGGCTCTGCGCCCCTTCCTCACGCACCAACCGCACGTCGAGCACGCCGGCTGTCCCGACAACGATTGGCTGCGTCAGCCGCTCCATCGGCACGCTCACACGGCAACCGCCATAGGAAACGTCAAGCACAGTCGCTGGAACGATGGCGCCTCCCAGCGCGACCTCGGCCGGGCGGTCGACAGGCATGCGCATCGTGCGCCGCTCGGAAACGACACCAAGCGCGGCCGCCGACATGACAAGGTTGAAGAAGTTCCAGAGCGCGACGACCGCCAACAGCTCATTCGCGTCAGGCTCATTAAACCACCGCCAGACGCAGACCGTCATCGACACCGAATAGACGGCGAACAGTACGAAGAACGGGGTCGCAAGCTCCGACAAGTGATCGGTGTCGAGACTGTTGCCCTTATCCGTGACGTTGAAAGTCGGCTTGTAGGGATTGAGAATGACGCTGAACAATCCACGACTGAGGTAGAGCGTCTGAACGTATTCATAGACTTCGGACACCAGCGCCCATCGCACCGATCCGTACAGATAGTTCTGCATCATCATGTTAACGATCATGTACAGAACTGTATAGGCGATAAACTCTTGCGCGTTCGCGATGTAAATTTGCATGTTAAAGAAGATGAACAGCAGCGGAGAAACCAGGAACGGCAGCCGGAAGATTGGGAAAAACCAGTAACTCATATTCGAGAGGTAGCAAATCTTCTGCGCCGTGGTCAGGCCGCGTTTGAAAAGGGGATTCTTCAACAAGAAAATCTGGAACATGCCACGCGACCAGCGGGAGCGCTGGCCGATAAAGGAGGCGAAAGTCTCCGGCTGCAGGCCTGAGATCATCGGCTTGTCAATATAGACGCTGTTCCACTTGCGCGAATGCAGATCGAGTGCGGTTTCGCAATCCTCTGTAATCGTGATGCCGGAGAAGCCGCCGACCTCCATTAGCGCTTGACGCCGGATGACCGCGGCCGAGCCACAGAAGAAGGCGCCGTTCCACTTGTCCAGCCCCTTCTGGATGATGCCGTAGAACATCTCGTTCTCGGAAGGCATTGACTTAAAGGTCTCGAGATTGCGTTCCAGCGGATCGGGATTGGTGAAGAAGTGCGGCGTCTGGCATAGGAACAGACGGGGATCATCGCGGAAATAACCCACGGTTTCGCGCAAGAATTCCTTCATCGGCACGTGGTCGGCGTCGAACACGACGATGAGTTCGCCTTCCGACTGCTTGAACGCATTATTCATGTTGCCGGCTTTGGCGTGCTCGTTGCGCGCCCGGGTGAGGTAGTGGGCGCCGAGTTCGTCAGCGAGCGCCTGCAATTCCACGCGCCGTTCCCGCGCCTGCTTGGCCTTGTGCGCATCGTCCTGACCGCACTTCTGGTCAGTGCCGCCGTCGTCGAGCAGCCAGACCTTGAACAAGTGCTTGGGGTAGTCGAGCCCCAATGCCGCGATCACCGTCATGGCGAGCAGCTCGGGATCTTCGTTATAGGTGGGGATATAGACGTCGATGGTCGGCAGGTCTTCCGGCGCAATTGGCGAGGGCGGCTTGCGCTCGATCGGGTCGGAAACCACGAACAGGCTGATCGCGAGCATGATCGCGCTGTAGACCTCGGCGGCATAGAGCATCACGCCGGGGATGAAATTCCAGAGGTCGCTCATTGGCGGGATCGTGTTGACCGTGCGCCAGAAAAAGTAGCGCATCACGATGGCGGTGCCGAGCGCAAGGAAGATTTGGCGCCACACGCCCTGCAGCCCAAGGCCGCGGATCGTCATCATAAGGAGTATGGCGCCGACGCTGACGGCCAGCTGCGAGCGTATGCCCACCGGCTCGGTCGCAAGCGCCACAAACGCGGCGCCCCAAACGAACCATAACAATTTCTTAATCGAACGGTCCATACGGGGGGCCCACACGCGCAAGTGGGTTCAGAGTTAACCGCGTTGGGTTGACAGTTCCCTTACGGCCATTCCGTTTGGGTAGCAAAGAATTCCATAGTTAACGGATTGTTCTTCGCAGCGGCAGGCAGCGCATCGCCGCCTGCACCATTCAATAATACTGTCAGTTAACCATGTCCGGCGGCGGAGCGAGCGCCCCGGTCATCATTGCAACCGCGTCCGACATTGATTGTTTCTTGGGATCAATCACTGTGAGGCGGCGTCCAAGTCTGTGGATGTGGATGCGATCGGCGACCTCGAAGACGTGCGGCATATTATGCGAGATCAGTATGATTGGCATTCCGCGCTTCTTCACGTCGAGGATCAGTTCGAGCACGCGGCGCGATTCCTTGACGCCGAGCGCCGCCGTTGGCTCATCCATGATCACGACCCTCCTGGCGAAAGCCGCGGCGCGCGCGACCGCCACGCCCTGTCGTTGACCGCCCGAGAGCGTTTCAACCGGCTGGTTGATGTTCTGGATCGTCGTCAACCCAAGATCGTTCAGCTTGTCGCGCGAGAACTTCTGCATTGCGCTGCGGTCGAGGGCGCGAAATATCCGGCCAAGCGTCGACTTTGAGCGGATTTCCCGGCCAAGGAACATATTGTCGGCGATCGACAGCGCCGGCGAGAGCGCGAGGTTCTGGTAGACGGTCTCGATGCCGGCCTCGCGCGCGTCGATTGGCGAGCGGAAATGGATCACTTCGCCCGCGAGCCGGATTTCCCCGGAATCGGGGATCACGGCGCCGCACAACGCCTTGATCAGCGAGGATTTGCCTGCTCCGTTGTCGCCTATCACGGCCAGGATTTCGCCGGGGTAGAGATCGAAGTCGGCATGGTCCAGGGCGATGACGCGGCCGTACCGCTTCACCAGACCTCGAGCCATCAGGATCGGTTCGACGCTCATTTCGAAACCCTCCGAATCCATTGATCCAGCGCGACCGCGACGATGATCAGCACGCCAATCGCGAATTCCTGCCACAGCACGTCGAGGCCGGCGAGCGACACCGCCGAGCGGAACACGCCGACGATCAGCGCCCCAATCAACGTGCCGACGATCGATCCGCGCCCGCCAAACAGACTGGTGCCGCCAATCACGACGGCGGTGATGCTGTCGAGGTTGACGTTCTCGCCCGCCGTCGGGCTGATCGCGCCGATGCGGCCGATCAAAACCCAACCCGCAATGGCGGAGATCAGTCCCGCCAGCACGTAAACACTGAGCAGGATGTTGTCGGTGTTGATGCCCGCGAGCCGCGCCGCCTCGGGATCATCGCCGGTGGCGTAAACATGGCGACCATAGGCGGTGCGGTTCAGCATGTACCAGATCACCACGGCCAATAGGATCAACAGGAAGCTGCCGAAAATGATCCGCGAGCCCATGATGCTGACAGGATCGCCCATCATTTGCAGGAACGGCGCGTTGTCCTCTATGTCCTGCGAGCGGATAGTCTCGCTCTGCGAGTAGAATATGTTCAGTGCGCCGATGATGCTCAGCGTGCCCAGAGTGACGATGAACGGCGGCATCTGTAGCCGCGTGACCAGAATACCGTTGAGGAAGCCGAACACGACGCCGCACAATAGGCCTGCGGGGAAGGCAATGAGGACCGGCACGCCATCGATGACCGCGAGGCGCCCCATCACTACCGACGAGATCACCATGATCACGCCGACCGAGAGATCGATTCCGGCGGTCAGGATCACCAGCGTCTGTGCGAGGCCGAGCGTCGCGATGATCGTCACTTGCGTCAGCACGGTGGAGAGATTGCTGGCGGTGACGAAGCGGGGATAATTGACGATCATTCCTAGCAGGATGCCAAGCATGAGCACCACAAAGGGTACGGTGGTGGGGTAGGCGTGCAGAAATCTTTGCACGCGCTTGGATAATGGTAGATGGTCTTCGTCAAAAGAGGCTTGGCCGGTCGCCGCGGCGCTACGCACGCGTTCGAACTCTTGCGTAGGCGGTCGACTCCCTTGCGCAGTTTCGCTCATAACCCGCTCCTCCCCTTAATCCGACAGTCGCGCTTAGTTCGACGACAACTGACCCGGCTATTATTTAAGGGGCGCTCTCAAGCCTTAGCCCAAGAACGCCCCCTGTTTGTCACATCAAGCAACGAACCAAGCGGAAAATCAACCCCAGCAGAGCTTCGCGCCTTCGGCCGTGTCGATCGAGGGTACGCCGGGAACCGGATGATCGGTCACGAGCTTCTCGCCCGTGTCGATGCTGACGGGCTTCTTACCGGTTTTGATGAAGTCGACGACAGCCTGCACGCCGTCCGACGCCATCAGCAGTGGGTACTGCTGGGAGGTGGCGCCAATGATGCCTGACTTGACGCTCTTTATGCCGGGGCAGCCGCCGTCAACCGCGACGACCAGAACGCCCTTCTCTTTGCCCGCCGCCTTCAGCGCTGCGTAGCCGCCATCGGCAGCCGGCTCGTTGATCGCATAAACCACGTTGATTTCGGGCGCCTTTTGGAGAATATTCTCCATCGCCTTGCGCCCACCCTCATCGGATCCGGAGGTCACGTCGGAGCCGACGATCTGCGGGCTGTCGCTTTGCGAGAAGTGCTTCGGATCTTTGACAGTAATGCCATAGCCGGTGAGAAAGCCGTTGTGGCGGAGATAGTCGACCGTCGGCTGGTTGGCGGCGAGATCGAGCGTGGCGATCTTGGCGGAAGAAGCCTTGTCGCCGAGCGTCTTCTTCGCCCATTCCCCGATTAATTCGCCGGCCTTGAAATTGTCTGTAGCGAAGTTTGCGTCGGCGGCGGTCACGGGATCGAGCGGGGTGTCTAGCGTGATGACGAGGATGCCCGCCTTGCGAGCCTTCTCGACCGTCGGCACGATTGCGGTGGAATCGCTGGGCACCAGCAGAATGCCCTTGGCGCCCGCCGTCATCAAAGCCTCGATCGCGGCGACTTCACCATCATTGTCGCCATCCGCCTTGCCGGCGTAAGCCTGCAGTGTGACGCCGAGCTCCTTGGCCTTGGCCTGGGCGCCCTGCTTCATCTTGACGAAGAAAGGATTGGTGTTGGTCTTGGTGACAAGGCCGATGATAATCTCATCAGCGGCGAACGACGGGACGCTCGAGAGCGCGATAGCGATTGCCGCGCCGGCAACCGTTGAAATGAAGCCAATTTTCCTGGACATATGTTCCTCCCGAAGCAGTTGCTATACGATAAGCGCTGAGCGCTCCAACTTGGCGATACGTATTGTTGGCTCGATGCCTCGAACGCGCCTTCGCAGCGACATAGATGCAAAGTTTACAACCAATGTCAACGGATAATTCAAGCCGCTTGAATAATCATTGACAGGCCTGTGTCGCGCAGCCATTCTGATGATCAAATAAGAGCAAGCAGACATAAAGAGGGCGACAAGCGCTTCGCCCGAGGGAAGCGCTCGAGGACCTCTCATGTCGGATTCCGGCGAGTTCAACAAATCTCCGGCATCGGCCTTGCCGCCCTCGATCTCGCCAGCTTGGGTCTCGCCGCACCTATCAAGCGGCGCTGATCAATCGGGAGTTCGCGTCTACAACGAACGTCTGCTGCTTTCCCTTGTCCGGCGCTTTGGCCAGCTTTCCAAGATCGAGGTCGCGCGCATGACGGGCCTTTCGGTCCAGTCGACCTCGGCGATCATGAACCGTCTGCAGCTGGAGGGATTACTGCGCCGCGAGGCCCCGTTGCGTGGCCGGGTCGGCCAGCCCACTGTTCCGGTCTCGATCGATCCCGAGGGCGCGTTTTCGCTTGGCCTCAAGATCGGCCGCCGGAGCACGGATCTCGTGCTGATTGATTTCAGCGGCGCGATCCGCCAGCGCGAGCGCCAAACCTATTCCTATCCCACGCCCGACCGCGTGCTCGATTTCTTCGCGCGCACACTGCCAAAGCTGATCGAGGCGTTGGCGCCGCATCAACAAGCGCGCATCGCGGGCATTGGAGTCGCGCTGCCGTTCCAGCTCTGGAATTGGCAGGCGGAGATCTCGGCGCCGGTAGGTGCGATGGACGGATGGCGCGATTTCGTGATCGCCGACGAAATTGGCCGCCTCACCGCCTACCCCGTCACGGTCTGCAACGATGCGACCTCGGCCTGCGCGGCGGAGCTGTTTTTCGGCGAGGCATGGCGCGAGCGCGACTTTCTATATTTCTTCGTCGGCGCGTTCCTCGGCGGCGGGCTGGTGCTCGACGGTGCGCTCTACACAGGCCGCACCGGCAACGCCGCCGCGATCGGCTCGATGCCAATCGCGGCTGGCGGCGCGGTGACGCAATTAATCTCACACGCTTCAATCTACCGGCTAGAGCGCGAGATTGAGGCGGCCGGCTTCGATCCTTCCTCGATTTGGCGCAAACCCGACAATTGGGACGACTTCGGCGAATTACTCGAGCGCTGGATCGAGGAGGCCGCGCGAATGTTGGCCTTCGCAGCGATCTCGGCGATTTCGGTGATCGACGTCGCCGCGATCGTGATCGACGGCGCTATGCCGGTCGAGGTACGGCAGAAACTATGCCTCAGAGTCGCCGCGCAGATCGAGACGCTGGATCGGCGCGGGCTGTCCGATATTAAGGTGCTAGCGGGTGCGGTGGGCCCCGACGCGCGCGCGATCGGCGGCGCTGCGCTCCCGCTGATCAAGAATTTTGCGCGAGATCGCGAAGTGCTGTTTAAGGACGCCGCCGCCGCCCTGGCTTGAGGCTCAACGCGAGCCCGCCTTAAGCTGAAAGCTGGAGAGGACATCATGGTTGCGAAATTTATCCAGGTCGCCCCGTTCGACCTCGTCGTGTTTGGCGGAACCGGCGATCTCGCCCTGCGCAAGCTCTATCCCGCGCTCTTTCACCGCGACAAAAGCGGCCAGTTCACCGACCCGACCCGTATTATTGGCGTGTCTCGCAAACATATCGAGCGCTCCGCCTTCCAGGGAAATGTTCGCGATGCGTTGGTGAAATTTGGCGACGCGGACGCCGCCGACCCTGTCATCGAGCGCTTTCTGAACCGAATCGATCATTGTGCGCTGGACGCGACAAGCGACGATGGTTGGAAAGATTTCGCGCGCATGCTCGGCCCGGACGAGCGGGTCCGCGCTTATTATCTCGCCACCGGCCCTGATCTATTCGCGCCAATCGCCACTCGCCTCGGCTCGGAGGGTCTCGCGACCCCTAATTCTCGCATCATCGTTGAAAAGCCGATCGGCAAGGACGGCGAGAGCGCGGCTGCGATCAACGATGCGCTTGGCGGCGTATTCCTGGAAAAGAACATTTTCCGCATCGACCACTATCTCGGCAAAGAGACGGTGCAGAACTTGATGGCGTTGCGCTTCGCCAACGTGATGCTCGAGCCGTTGTGGAACAATGCTTTTATCGACCACGTGCAGATCACGGTCGCAGAGACGCTCGGCGTCGGTGGTCGCGGCGCTTATTATGATGATTCCGGCGCCGTGCGCGACATGGTTCAAAACCATATGATGCAGTTGCTATGCCTGGTGGCGATGGAGCCGCCCTCCTCGCTCGAAGCTGATTCCCTGCGCGACGAAAAGCTGAAGGTGCTGAAGTCGCTGACCCCGATCGATGACAGCAATGTCGCGGCGATGACGGTTCGCGGCCAGTATCGCGCAGGCTTCGCCGAAGGGAAGCAGGCGGATAGTTACCTGCACGATATCGAGCGCGAAACGAGCGACACTGAGACATTCGTAGCGTTGAAGATCAACCTCGCCAATTGGCGCTGGGCCGGCGTGCCGTTCTATCTGCGCACCGGCAAGCGGCTGCCGCAGCGATTCTCCGAGATCGTCGTCAGCTTCAAGCGCGTGCCGCACGCGATCTTCGAGATGGGGTCGGACGGCATTCCCGCCAATCGCCTCGTCATCCGCGTCCAGCCCGACGAGGGCATCAAGCTTTGGTTGATGATCAAGGAGCCTGGCCCCGGCGGAATGCGGTTGCAACACGTGCCGCTCGACATGAGCTTCGCCAAGGCGTTCGCCACGCCCACGCCCGAAGCCTACGAGCGGCTGCTGATGGATGCACTGCGCGGCAACGCCTCGCTGTTCATGCGTCGCGACGAAGTTGAGGCGGCATGGCGCTTCATCGATCCGATCCGGGCGGCCTGGGCGCATAGTAACGAGGCTCCACGCCCCTACGCCGCCGGCACCTGGGGTCCCGCCGCTGCGATCGCGCTGATTGAGCGTGATGGACGCACTTGGAACGAAGATTACGAGTGACTTGGAACCAAGAATACGAGTGACTTGGAGCGAGGAATAGGAATGACAGAGCCCGCTTTTACTCGCCGCAACTTCGGCAATGGCGCGGAACTGGCGACGGCGTTCGCGGAATGGACGAGCGAAATTCTTCGCAACGCAATTGAAGCGCGGGGCATGGCGTTGCTGGTCGTCTCGGGCGGCTCCACGCCGAAGCGCTACTTCGGCGAGTTGTCACAACGAGACCTCGACTGGTCGCGCGTCACCGTGACGCTCGCCGACGAGCGCAGGGTCGGCGACGACAGTCCGCGCTCTAATGCGAAACTCGTCCGTGAAACCCTGCTGAAGGGCAAAGCGGCGAAAGCGCAATTCGCGCCGCTGGCGGACGCACGCCTCGCGCCCGACCAGGAACTCGCCGCCGCCATTGCTCGCATCGCCGGCCTGCCGCTGCCCGCCGACCTCGCCGTCCTCGGCATGGGCGAGGACGGCCACACGGCATCATGGTTCCCGCACGTCGTCGACCTTGCTGAGACGATCGACTCAACGTCCGGCGCGCTGGTCGCCGCTATGCCTGCGCCGGACGGTCTCGAGCCACGGCTGACCCTGACCGGGAACGTACTGCTCCGCGCCCGTCGCCTTGCAATGCAGATCGAAGGGCCTGCGAAAGCCGCGACGCTCGCCCGCGCGCTAAAGGAAGGACCCGTAACGGATATGCCCGTGCGCGCGGTGCTGCGTGACGCGGCGGACAGGCTGACGCTGTTCGAATGTGCGTAGGAGTGTGATTTGGCTGGCAATTCAAACACCTATCGCCATCACGAAAAGATGCCTGTTTTTTAGCGCATTTGCCTAGGAACCTTTAAAAACAGTCATCGTTATGCCTCCGCTGCCCAAATCTAGGGCGGATCGACTATGATAAAGGAGCGATGAGATGGCGAAGGAAGCACATAGCAAAGCCGCAGAGCATCACGAGAAGGCCGCTAAGAGCCATCGGACCGCCGCCGAGCACCACGAGAAGGGCGACACTGAAAAGGCGAAGAGCCATTCAAAAGACGCTCATTCGCATTCCCAAACCGCGCACGAGCATTCCTCGGCTGCACACGAGAAGAGTGGCGCGTCGAAGTAGGCTAACGAGATAATCGGCTAGACGATTTACAGTGCCGGCCGCTGGCCCGACCAACATGATCTGGCCATGCGCGCCGGTTTTTTAAAGTGAGTTAGACGCTCTGGTTGGAAAGTCCGTACGTGTTTGAAAGGCACAAATAAGCGCCGAGAGCGCCATCATCATTAAGCCTTTTCATTGACGAAATTCTGAACGCTTTTCCGCTGCAATTCGTCCGCGCCTACAGGCCACCTTACAACATCGGCAATCAACGCGGACGCGCGCCACGCGGAAAGGCTGCGTCGATCTGCTCAATGTCACCGACGTCCAAAGCAATCTCGCCTCCGCCTGAATTTTCGTTGTCGTGATCTGGGCTCGAAGCCTTGGGAATTGCGAACAGCGCCGGGCGGCGAGTGAGAAAAGCTAACACGACCTTCCGAGGAGTTGCGTGATGTGCGGCGGCGATTTGGGAGAGAATTCGGCCGCCGACGCTTTGCGGCGCCGCAAAGCTCCCATGACCAAAAGGTCTGTAAGCAACGACGGCGACGCCGTTCTGCTTGCACCAGGGAAGAACGTCGCGCCCGATGGCGCGCTAGTCAAGATGATAAAGCACCTGATTGCAGGCAAGGCGCCCCTCCCCCGCGATGGCCTCGACTTCCTCAAGGTCGCTCACATCGAAATTGGTCACTCCCCAAGACCTGATTTTGCCTTGACGCGTCTGGTCTTCCAAGCCCGCGATAGTATCGCCGAGGGGATGGCGACCACGCCAATGCAGGAGATAGCAATCGAGACTGTCGGTCCCGGGACGACGCAACGAGCGTTCGCACGCGGCGATCGTCCCGTTCACTGAGGCGTTCTGCGGCAGCGCCTTGCTCACCAGAAACACCTCCTCGCGCCGCCCGGCGATATCCGCGCCCACAACCTCTTCTGCAACGCCCGACCCGTACATCGCCGCCGTATCGATACGGGTCATACCCAGGTCTAGGTCGCCGCGGATCGCTGCAACCACGGATGCCCGGTCGCCCTCGTCACTGTACCAGGCGCCCCGACCAAGGGCCGAGAGATCGATGTTAGTAGGGCCAAAGCGCCGATGTTTCATGGGCTATCCAAGACTGATCGCGCCAATTCATGTCGCGTTAAGCTAACTTTAATGTCAACCAACATTGTATTGCCGCCACTATGCTCGCGCTGAGTTGGCGAGCGCCTACGGGCGGGATCACCTGAAATCTCCTTACACACTTTGGAACGAACTTTGACCGGCGAGGTTAGAGCCAAGTCGAAACGGATTTCTGGAGGATTATTTCATGGGAAGCATATCCGATAAGGCAAGCGGCTTGGCGAACGAAGCTATTGGCAAGGCGAAGCAGGGTATTGGCAACGTTGTCGGCTCCGAGCAGATGCAGGCCGACGGCGCCGCGCAGGAGCTAAAGGGCGATGCTCAAAAGGCAGTCGGCGATGCGAAGTCCGCCGTAAAGAACGTGGCCAACGATGCGGCGCGCGCTGCAAACAAAAACCTTTAGTCGTTCGGCAGCTATCGATTTGTCAATGGGCCGGAGATCCGGCCCATTTTCGTTGACGACGTTTGCGCTACGAACATACGATTCTGGCATGTCGATCGATGACAATTGAAAGTTGATAGGGGCAAACATTGGCTGCGCCAGACGAAATCCGTACTCGCAACTTAGCGCTTCGACCGGATCAAATTGCGAGGCCTGCTGCACAGGTGATCCCTCCTTCACTTCCTGGCCTTAACAGTCTTCTTGCCCTTGCTGTCGGCGTTGTGATCGTTGCGGCTCTTTATTTTGCAAGAGAAGTTCTCGTACCGATTACGTTGGCAGTCCTTCTTTCCTTTGTGCTTGCACCCCTTGTCGCGTTACTTCGTCGAATTCACGTTCCCCAAGCCCTGTCCGTATTGGCCGCAGTTATTATCGGCCTTGGCGTAATTGGAGGCTTAGGAGCCGTAATCGGGATGCAAGTCGCAG
>JAYTRP010000244.1:0-1685 GCA_043746145.1 Hyphomicrobiales bacterium
ATCTACACCGACATCGCACGCGACGGCGTGATGCAGGGCCTCAATCTCGCGCAGACGGTGGCGCTGGCGGAGGCGGTGGCGATCCCCGTCATCGCCAGCGGCGGGCTGGCGTCGCTGGACGACGTCAAGCGGCTGTTGCAGCCCGATTGCGCCAAGCTCGCCGGGGCGATTTCGGGGCGGGCGCTGTACGACGGGCGGCTCGATCCGGGGGAGGCGCTGGCGTTGTTGAGCGGGCGGGCTCCGCCGTGATTCTCGACGAGGTCGTCAGAAGCGCGATTTCGCGCGCAGGAATCGTGCGCGTTCGCAGCGCGCTGAATCCTTTCCTCTGGATGATCGCCTGGAGCGCCATATTCGGGACTCTGACGTTTTTGCTCAGGGATGACGCCGTTTTGAAATACAGTTGTTTCGCATTGGCCGCGCTCCCGGAACTGGTCGCTCTCGCGGTCGGCGTCCGCTTTGCGGTGAAGAGCCCCGACCGGCTGCAATCAGAAGAATTTGTAATTCGGCAGCAGGAGCTTACCATGATAGAAAAAAAGGGTGGGTATGTCATCGCGCCCGATCAGACTGAAGTCGATCAGTCTACGCTGTCCTCTGACGATGTATGAAAGGGAGCGTTCTCTTGCGAAATTTTCTGCTCGTTTTCAACGGAAGTCAGATTAACCGCCGAGCGGTCACGACACGCATCGACTCCGTCGCGGCAATCGCAAATTGGATGGCATTTTTTGAAAATGCGATCTGCCTTGTCAGCGCTTCTTCGGCTCGCGAATTGAGCGATAGGCTTCGCGAAGTCCTTCCGGACGTCCAATTCATCCTCACGGAATTGGAGACAGGACGGAGAAACGGCTGGCTGCCAAAGTCAGTTTGGAGTTTCATGCGACATCCGGAAGCTGCGCTCTCGGACGCCGCCGAATAATGCTGAAAGCTCGCGTCATCCCCTGCCTCGACGTCAAGGACGGTCGCGTCGTCAAGGGCGTCAATTTCGTCAACCTGCGCGACGCGGGCGATCCCGTGGAATGCGCGATGGCCTATGACCGGGCGGGCGCCGACGAATTGTGCTTCCTCGACATCGCCGCCACCCACGAGAACCGGGGCACGCTGCTCGACGTGGTGCGGCGCACGGCGGAAGTCTGCTTCATGCCGCTGACGGTGGGCGGGGGCGTGCGCAGCATCGACGACATCCGCAACCTGCTGCTGGCGGGGGCGGACAAGGTTTCGATCAATTCGGCGGCCGTGGCGGATCGGGAGTTTGTGCGCCGCGCGGCGGAGAAATTCGGCAGTCAATGCGTGGTGGTGGCGATCGACGCCAAGCGTGTGGGACCCGAGCGATGGGAGATTTTCACCCATGGCGGCCGCAAACCGACGGGGATCGACGCCGTCGCCTTCGCGCGCGAAGTGGTGGCGCTGGGGGCCGGAGAAATCCTGTTGACCTCGATGGATCGCGACGGGGCGCGCATCGGCTTCGACCTGGAGCTGACGCGGGCGGTGGCGGACGCGGCGCCCGTGCCGGTGATCGCGTCGGGCGGCGTCGGCGACCTCGATCATCTTGCGCAGGGCGTGTTGCAGGGACATGCGAGCGCCGTGCTGGCGGCCTCGATCTTCCATTTTGGCGAATATACGATCCGCCAGGCCAAGGAACGCATGGCGGCCGCAGGCGTCCCGGTTCGGCTCGACTGAGGGAACTGCGC
>JAYTRP010000245.1:0-1685 GCA_043746145.1 Hyphomicrobiales bacterium
CAGGTCATGGCCAGCGCCAACGCCAATCTTCGCGTCGTGGAAGGAAACCCCGTGGACAAGACGAAGGCGCTCGACGCCGCGTTGTCGCAAATTGAACGGGCGTTCGGCAAAGGCTCGATCATGCGCCTGGGCAAGAACCAGAAGGCGCTCGAGATCGAGACCATTCCCACGGGATCGCTTGGCCTGGACATAGCACTCGGCGTCGGCGGCCTGCCGCGCGGTCGCGTGATCGAGATCTACGGACCGGAATCTTCGGGCAAAACCACATTGACCCTTCACGTAATCGCCGAGGCGCAGAAAAAGGGCGGCGTTTGCGCGTTCGTCGACGCAGAGCATGCGCTTGATACGATCTACGCGAAGAAACTCGGAGTCGATCTCGAGAATCTGCTGATATCGCAGCCGGACACGGGCGAGCAGGCGCTGGAAATCACCGACACGCTGGTTCGCTCCGGCGCGGTTGACGTGCTGGTTATTGACTCCGTTGCGGCGCTGACGCCGCGGGCGGAAATCGAAGGCGAGATGGGCGATTCGCAGCCGGGCCTGCAAGCGAGATTGATGAGCCAAGCGTTGCGCAAGCTCACCGCTTCGATCTCGCGCTCCAATACGATGGTGATCTTTATCAACCAGATCCGCATGAAGATCGGGGTGATGTACGGTTCGCCCGAGACGACGACCGGCGGCAACGCGCTGAAGTTCTACGCCACCATCCGCCTCGACATTCGCCGCATTGGCGCGATCAAGGAGCGCGACGAGGTGGTCGGCAACCAGACCCGGGTCAAGGTGGTCAAGAACAAGGTGGCGCCCCCGTTCAAGCAGGTTGAATTCGACATCATGTATGGCGAAGGCGTTTCCAAGTTCGGCGAGCTGATCGACCTTGGCGTCAAGGCTGGTGTGGTGGAGAAGTCGGGAGCTTGGTTCTCCTTCGATTCGACCCGGCTTGGTCAGGGCCGCGAGAATTCCAAGACTTTCCTCAAGGCTAACCCCGAGATCGCACTGCGCATCGAAGGCCTGATCCGTGAGAATTCCGGCCTGCTCGCCGAGCGTATCCTCGATAACACCGATCCTTCGGACGCCGACATGGAAGCCTGAGAACTCCTTCGGGCGCCTCCTCTCCCTCCTTGGAGCGCGTCCGACCGCCAGGGAGTTTTCGCGTCATGTCGTGTGAGCGGCCGCGTCGGAAATCAGACGCGGCCGCATCTTTTTTTAGCTCGGGCTTAGCGATCCGTGGCAGGCGCTTATGTCGTTCCGAGCGCACGCCTTGTTTGGATCGACGACGCAGATGGCGCCATTTTTGACCTCCTGCGAGATTGGCGTTTGCCTTGCATGTGTTCTAAGAAACCGCGCTGGCGATGGATTTCCGCATATCGGGGCGAGGCCCGCGGGGTGGAGGCACAAACGCCGTTGATTGAGCCCGTCGTGGCCCGCGGCCATCCGCGGCGACGCTGGGCGGTTTAGGCAAAGGCCCGGCGTAGATGAGCGGCGTCAACGATATCCGATCGCATTTCCTGAACTATTTCGCCAAGAACGGGCACGAGATCGTACCGTCGAGTTCATTGGTTCCTCGTAACGATCCGACGTTGATGTTCACCAACGCCGGGATGGTGCAGTTCAAGAATGTTTTCACCGGCGTCGAGCGACGTCCCTATCAGCGCGCTACGACCTCGCAGAAATGCGTGCGGGCTGGA
>JAYTRP010000246.1:0-5512 GCA_043746145.1 Hyphomicrobiales bacterium
CTTCCAAGTCGACGTAGCTGAACATCGATCCCGTCCGCTCGTCCCCGCCGCGCATCCATCCCGCTCCGCCAAATCGCAAGGCAAATGAACCACAAGTCGATTCCGTTGACGAGCGACATTTTCAACAGCCTGTTAGAGACTCTCTCAGCCTAACTCTGCATCCTTAGCGATTTAGGCCATGCCGTGCGCTTTAGCCACGTCGCCGAGGGCCGCGAGGAAGACATCGGGGTTGGGGTTTTCCGCCGCTGCGGTCAGATCTTCAGCGATAACGTCATCGTTATCGAGGTAAGCCGACCGTTCGAAAGGCGCATAAGTCTTCGTCGTGGCTTGTCCTCCCGGATTGCCCTCGGCATGGTCGTGGAGCGGGTTATGTCCGTTGCTTGGCTTGATTTGTCGTCACGAAGATGTGTCTTCCGAAGTCGTCGGGTTCTCCAGAGTTAGTCTGGTAAATCAAGGCGCTCTAACCTTGCCTAGTCGGCATGACTGCGTGCGCTACAGCGCACCCTTGGGCGCACGGCGGCAAACCGCAGCGGCGCGGCCGACAAATGAGCCTAATTCAAAGCATTGGAAACATCGATTTTAGGCTGAAAACGCGAGGTTTGAGAGAAACGCCGGCTAACGTCGCATTTCGGCTCAGGGAGCGCTTCCCCCACAACTCGAATACGCTTGGCTGCTTCTACGTCCGGGCTTAGTAGCAACGTCGAAAGTTTCACATGGATTTGTAGGTTTAGACGGCAATAGTGACGCAAGAGCATCGTCGTAAGCGTGGTTCCTTACTTGGAGGCCGCACTTGGGGAACAAGGGTTCAAGGAAACACTCCTCGATTTAAAGAATTTGTAAGAAGACTCGGTATTGATAAGGGTAGGACGAAACACCGTGTTCCGTCGCCTAACGCGAAACGTCATAACAATGTCGAGCCCTTGGCAAGGTTTGCTGTCCAGCATGGCGGTCGTTGGATCCATTGCCAGCGGCTGGACATACGTTCGCACGTACCTCCCTGCCGCCCCATTTCGCCAATCGCTTATATTCGGCGCGTTCATGGGGGCCGGCGCCGTTCTGTCCATGCTGACAAATTTCGAGGCGCAGCCTGGTATTTATTTTGATCTGAGAACGGCGCTGATTTCAGTCGCGGGTTTTTTTGGCGGACCAGCCGCAGGATTGTTGGCGGCGATAGCCGCCGGGACGTATCGCCTCATGGTCGGAGGCGTAGGCGCTTCTGCGGGAGCCGCCAGCATTGTGTTCGTCGCCATGATTGGGATTTTCGGCGGCCGACTGGTCATTGGCCGACAAACCCGAGAGCGCGACGTTGTCGCGCTCGCCGCCGCCACTGCGGTGAGCGCCTTGGCGACTTTACCTTTTTTGCCACCAGCGGCGAGGATCGTCACCCTGCCTTTTATTTTGGGCCCGGGCATGTGCATGATCTTTTCCGGGACGCTTCTCGCGGGCCTTGCGCTGCTTCACGAAAATCGACTTCGGGAAGCCTTGCGCTCCAACTTGTTCTATCGCGCTATCGTGGAAATGCTACCCGACAGCTTGAACTTCAAAGACTCGCAGGGATTTTTCACGGTAGCAAACGACGCGACCGCGCGACTGATGAGAGCGAAATCGCCCGAGGACTTGATCGGGAAGTCCGATATTAATTTCTATCCCGAAGAGGTTGCGCATCGATTTCGCATGGATGAAGAGGCCATCATCGCCGACGGTGCGCCAAAGACAATCGAACAGCAGGCGTTCTTTGCAGACGGGTCTGCTACTTGGCTTTCAACGCTCAAAGCGCCGGTGCGAGATGACAAGGGGCAAATCGTCGGCCTGATCACCCTCAACCGGGACGTCAGCGAACAAAAGAAGCTACAGGATGCATTAAGGATTGCGGACGGGCGTTTGCAGAACGCCTTGGAGGCCATGGCGGACGGCCTGGTCCTCTTTAATAGTCAAGGAATTATACAATTCTGCAATCCCCAGTACCGTCGATTGTTTCCTGTTACCGCCGATTTGCGAACGCCGGGAGCCGCTCTCCCCGAGATCATCCGGCAATCCATTCAGCGTGGCGAGGCGGCGGAGCCGGAGACGGACGACTTCGAAGGTTGGCTCGCCGAGCGCTGCCAGCGGGTCTTTCGTCCCGGCGACCGGACCATTCATCTCTCGGACGATCGCTGGATAGAAGCTCGGACTCGAATTCTCGAAGACGGGGGCTCGCTCACTCTCTTTACCGACATAACCGCCCGTAAGCGGGCGGAGGACGCCTTGACGCAAGCTAACGAGGAGCTGGCCCGTCTAGCTTTGGTCGATGGTTTGACGGGACTCACCAATCGGAGAGGCTTCGATCTAGCGTTTGAAAAGGAATTTAAGCGCGGCGCGCGCGAAGGCGATTGTCTCGGTGTGCTCATTGTCGACGTCGACAATTTCAAAGCGTACAACGACGCTTATGGGCATCAGAGCGGAGACCAATGCCTGCAAGCGATCTGTAAGGTGCTACACGCAACACTGCGTCGGCCTGCTGATCTGGCCGCGCGCCTTGGCGGCGAAGAATTTGTCGCCTTGTTGCCCAAAACCTCTGCCGAGGGAGCGGTCCGCATGGCGGAAGCGCTGCGCAGCGCGGTTAAAGGCCTCAATCTCATTCACACTGGTAGCGATCTCGGAATGGTGACCATCAGCGTCGGCGTGGCGGCGCAAGTTCCGGGCCGGGAACTCAAACGCGCCGAGGATTTGCTTCGACGCGCCGACAAGGCCCTCTATGTGGCGAAGGCAGGAGGGCGCGATCAAGTGCGCCTCGATATTGCGGCGTCAGGCAATGGACCTTCGATCAAGCTTGCCTCTTGAATAGCCGATATCCCTAACTGTTGGCGACGGCGAAAACGGCGCCCGACCCATTTCCCAAATCGCGGCGTCACATTTAGCTCGGACATGGCGTATATTCTGGGCCACCATCGCCCGCGACTTCTGATTCTGTCAGGCCTTCCGTCTTGCGCGGCCGAGGTTACAATGCCGCTCATGTCCAAACCCGCGCGGCCCTTGCGAGACCTCAAGTGAAAAAACCCTTTGCCGCTCC
Organism: Hyphomicrobiales bacterium; assembly: GCA_043746145.1. Lineage (GTDB taxonomy): Bacteria > Pseudomonadota > Alphaproteobacteria > Rhizobiales > Beijerinckiaceae > Roseiarcus. Next base: position 3,050 of record JAYTRP010000246.1, read on the forward strand.
GCTCGGCGCCGCGCTCGGTGACATCGTCAGTCCGGCGCTCGCAGCAAGGGGGCTTGGACAAGTAAGCCTGATCACGCATTGGCCTGAGATTGTCGGCGCGGAGATCGCGCGTTTTGCTCGCCCGGCGCAATTGCAATGGCCGCCGCGCGGCGTCAAGCGCGACCCCGACGCGCAGGGCGCATCCGCGACCTTGATATTGCGCATCGACGGCGCTTTCGCGCTGGAGGCGCAGCACCTGACCGCGACTATTCTCGCACGGGTCAATGCGCATCTGGGCTGGCGCTGCGTGGACAAGATCGCCTTTCGACAAGGTCCGTTGCCAGAGCTGAAAGTTGCGCGCAGCAGGCCTTCCGCGCCGAGCGCCCAGGCGCAAACTGAGGCGAGCGCGCTGAGCGCCGGGTTCGAAGACGAGGAATTGCGCCACTCCTTGTCACGTCTTGGCGCTCGCGTGATCGACAGCGCGCGCGGCAGAAGGTAGATCGCGCGACATGAGTTCTCTGTCTCCCCTGATAGGGCGTCGCGTTCAGCGAATGAACGGCGCCGGCAACAAGATCCTGGTCCTCGACCTGCGAGGGGCGGCGTTTGCGCCAACGCCCGAGGAGGCGCGCGCTATCCACCGCACGCCGGGGCTCGACTACGATCAGATGATGGTGATGACTGACCCGCGAGGCGCTGACACGCTTAGCTATCTCTTGATCTACAACAACGACGGCAGCCTTTCGGGCGCGTGCGGAAACGGCGCGCGATGCGTCGCCGATCGACTCGCGCGGGAAACAGGCCTGGATCGCTTCGCGGTCGAAACTCAGGGTGGCGCTATCCTCTGCGAAAGGCTCGGCGAGAGCGCCTATCGCGTCGACATGGGGGCGCCGCATCTGGGCTGGCGCGATATTCCGCTCGCGAGCGAGGTCGCCGACACCAGCAGGGTCGAGCTTGCGCTTGTGGATGTGGCGACATTAGGAACCGCAAGCTGCGTCAGCATGGGCAATCCGCACGCGGTGTTCTTCGTGCCCGACGCGGGCGCGATCGATATCGAGCATTTGGGGCCTCGATACGAAACGCATCCGCTGTTTCCAGAGAAGGCGAACATCTCGTTCGCGCAAATGCTGGCGCGCGATTCGATCCGGCTTCGGGTCTGGGAGCGCGGCGTCGGCGTAACCCTCGCCTGCGGGTCGGCGGCCTGTGCGACGCTCGTGTCGGCTTCGCGTCTCGGCCTCGCCGAGCGAGCGGCGCGCATCGAACTGCCAGGTGGCGAACTCGACATCGATTGGCGCGAATCCGACGACCACGTCACCATGACGGGGCCGGTTGAATTCGAGCGTGAAATCACGCTGACAGGGCCGCTTTTTTCCGCCTCGCGCACGGTATGATTGGATCGTCAACTCGCATTGCGGCCCTCGATCTCGCGCGCGGCGTCGCGCTGGTCGCCATGGCTGGCTATCACCTGACCTGGGATCTCGCCTATTTCGGCGTGATAGCCGGGAATACGCCGTTCACGCCGCCCATGCGCGCCGCGTCGCATCTGATTGGCGGCGCCTTTCTCGCGCTCGCTGGAGTGTCGCTGGCGATGGCGCATCAGGCCAGCCCCCACTGGCGTGCGTTCTGGCGACGCATCCTGACAATCGCCGCCGCCGCGGCGCTCGTCAGCGCAGCGACATTCTGGGTTGCGCCGACCGCCCCGATATTTTTCGGCATCCTGCATTGCATTCTCGCCGCGAGCCTGCTCGGCGGGCTGTTGCTACGTGCGCCCCCCGCCGCAGCGCTGGTGGTTGGCGCGATATTGATCGTGGCGCCTTTCGTTTACACGAGCCCGGATTTCAATTCGGCTGGCCTGGTTTGGTTGGGGCTTGGTGCGCAGGACCCTTCAACGTTGGACTGGCGCCCCTTGGCGCCCTGGGCCGGCGTCACCTTGGTTGGAATGGGCTTGGCGAGGTTTGCGCTGCCTGCCCTGAGAGCGTCGTTGCTCGCGCAATGGCGCGCCAACAGCGTCGTAACGCGGGCGCTGTGCTTTGCTGGACGTCACAGTCTGGCGATCTATCTGACTCACCAACCCGTGTTGCTCGGGCTGGTGTTTGTCGTCGCGCAACTCAGTGGAGTCGCAGAGCGGCAAGCGACCGAGCAATATCTCGCATCCTGCCGCCCGGCCTGCGTCGAGGCGGGCGGCGAGATCGAGACCTGCGCCCGCGCCTGCGCTTGCGTCGTGAGAAAGGCCGCGGGTTCAGGCCTGGCGCGAAGTCTCGGCGCACGCGACTTCACGCAGAGCGATCGCGGGCGTTTGGGCCCGATCGTCGACGCCTGTGGAGTGAACCCGGACTAAAGGTGCGGGTTGGGTTGGCGAGCCCGAGGCGGCTAAACTTAAGCGGACTTTCCACGATCTTGCTGGCTTCGTGCGCCCGTCTCGACCAAACGTCGCCGGCGCCGCCTAAGTCAGACCTTATGTTCATAGACCAGCCGTGCGCGAATCGT
>JAYTRP010000247.1:0-5497 GCA_043746145.1 Hyphomicrobiales bacterium
GCGCTGCGCCAATTATTATTGTCAGAATCGTAACTGGCAGAGACAGCACGACCGCGCTCGTCAGATCATGGACTCGTGGCGCACGGGCTGGATTGGCGATCAACGCCGCCGTATGCGCCGGGGCATGCACGCAGACAAAATAGATCGCGAACGCGAGCAACGGCGGCAGCGCGATAAACAGGCAACCAAGCACCAAGGTTTGGGCCAACGACCCGACGCCACGCCTCGAAACCTCCAGGACGATCCAAACAATAGCCAAGACCAACCAACATAGGGAGGCCTGCCACAGCCAGCCCGGGGGCTGCGCGAACGACGTTTGCGCGATGGTTGCGAAGACGAAAGCGGTGGCTGTCGGGTGAACGAGAACCGGTAGTGCAATCGGTAGTCCGCCTCTCACCAGCAAAGTTAAAATGCGACCTGAGGGGACGTCCTCGGAACCGAAATGCCAGGTCGATGCCGCTAGAAACGCCGCCAATGTCCACAGAGGCGCGACATGCCAAGCGAACAGCACGAATGCAGCGAGCAGCAGGTAAGGGACCGAAAAGATCGGAAACCATAGCCAGCTGAACCTGGGACGCAACAGGCTTCGCGCGATCTCACCATCCAGAGCGCCGTGGGGTACGCCCAACACGATGATCGCGCCCAAGGCGCATATCCACATCCCTTGCCACGGGAGTAAGACAGTCAACGCCAAAACTGGCCCTGCAAGCAGGATGGGCTGTAGCCCGGACTTCGGTTGAAACATCGGGGAAAATGGCTGGCTGCCGTTCAACAGCCAGCCTTTCCTGTCATGCCGCTACGCGAACGGTTCGCGTTCCCGCAACTTCAGCAAGGTCGCGGTCGGTAGCTTTCGTATCCGACGCCACAGTCATAAGTCCATAAACGACCTTGGCGGCTACATCGAGCACTGCAATCACCAAGACGCTAAATGTATCGCTGACGACGTTGAGGCCGTCGGGCGCCACGGCGAGAATGAGCGGGTAGATTAGCCAAATCACAGACAGCATAGAGGCGTTTCGGATGTAGGCGGTACGAATATCATCGCGCTCCAGGGCGTTCGCCTGTCTCTGTGAAACCCATAAGACGTAGTAGACGCCCAGAAACGCGATGCAAGAAACAAGAAACCACGTCCATTTCATCCACGCGACTTCAGACAAGCCGAAGGCGAAAGCCGTGACGATCATCATCACATCGGCCAATACCGCGCCCGCCAGGAGGCCGGCCTGCTTGTGACCAGCATGCATCGCCGTCATTCCAAGCGTGATCAGAAGCAACGGCGTGGTGATTGACCAATCGATGTAACGCGCAAAATAGAAAATACGGGTAGCGCCCGCTCCAGTTGCAACGGCAGCGTCGGCGGGTAACAACACTTGGCCCTGGCCTGTCGCCATCGCGAAATATGCGCAGGCGGCGATGATCGGGGTGATGCCGTGCAGCACCGTATGCAAGCTTTCCGAGGGCGTCCGCCGCTTACCCATTAAGAGTATGGCCATTCCGCCAGCGACCATTATGATCGTGGTTATCCAGAGTATTGTATTTGCATTCATCGCGACGACATCCATTCTTCAAAATACTTTGTTGCATCGGCGCGGTAGGTCGAAACCGAGACGACCGGGAAGTCTGCATTCAGCCAATCCGCAACACGCTCGCATAGGTCTTCCCGTCCCGGGATAGGTGGGGGTCAATTGGTCGCGATGGCGGGTTGAGAAACAATCTGTCGATCGAGCTGCGTATCGACCCGGTTTAGCGGGCCGGGGATAACCGGCTCCCGACAAGATGGTTGCTGACGACCACGGTCCGCAGCGTTCACAATCTGTTTGGGACAAGGCGCGGGAAACTTGGGGGGCCGTCAGCTATGACGAGCTTGGGGTCACACCGCGAACTGAAAGATTTTGTTCAGAGACTTTGATCGCGTGAACGCGCGCGTCCCGCGTAAATCTATCGATCGTGCAATGTGGAAAAAGCATCTCCCTAAAAGGAGATGATGGGAAGTCGTTAAATCTGAGCGCGCGGCTGAAACCGCGCGTCCGGCTTATAGCTCGACGTTATTCTACAGACCTCACGCCAACGGACTGCGCTCATATAATTGCGCAAATCCGCGCTGATGCCAGACCGGATAAACCGCCGGAACCTCACTCGCCGCGTCCAACGTCTTAATCTGTGCAGGCGTCAGCGCCCAACCGATCGCGCCGATATTGGCAATCAGTTGCTCCTCGTTGCGGGCGCCGATGATGACGTTGGCGACGCTGGGGCGTTGCAGCAGCCAGTTCAGCGCGACTTGCGGAATGGTCTTGCCGGTCTCGGCGCAGATCGGGTCGATAGCGTCGATAATGCGAAACAGCCGCTCCTCCTGGAATAACGGCCCGGTGCCGGCGATATCATAGGCGCGAGTTCCGGCAACGGCAGGCTGGCCGCGGCGAATTTTGCCGGTCAGCTTGCCCCAGCCCAGCGGGCTCCAGACGACGGCGCCGACGCCTTGATCCACGGCCAGCGGCATCAGCTCCCACTCGTAGTCGCGGTCCAGCAGCGAATAATAGACCTGATGCGCGACATGGCGGGGATAGCCGTAGCGCTCGGAGACGCCGAGCGACTTCATGAGATGCCAACCGGAGAAGTTCGAGGCGCCGATGTAGCGCAGCTTACCTTCGCGAACGAGCTGGTCCAACGTGGACAGGGTCTCCTCGACAGGGGTGTTGAAGTCCTGGCCGTGCAATTGCAGCAGATCAATGCGGTCGGTCCCCAGGCGCTTGAGCGACTTCTCCACCGCTTCGATCAGATGCTGGCGCGACGATCCGAAGTCGTTTGGCCCGTCGCCGGTGGGGAAGGTGGCCTTGGTCGAGATCAGCAACCGGTCGCGCTTGCCCTTGATGGCCTCGCCCAAGATTGTCTCGGCCAGACCGGAGGAATAAACGTCGGCGCTGTCGAACATCGAGACGCCGTGGTCGAGGCAGATGTCGATCAGCCGGGACGCGCCGCCCGCGTCGGTCGAACCCCAGGCCTTGAAGAAATCGCCACTGCCGCCGAAGGTGGCGGTGCCATAGCTGAGCACGGGCACGCGAAGGCCAGACGCGCCAAGACGCCGGTATTCCATGATGATTGACCTTTCGTGAGCGTATCCGCTCAGCGCTTGCGTTAATAGTTTGGCGCCGATGAGGACGCGGCGGTGTTGCACCCCTCATACAGCTCCCCGGCTTCCGCCGCTACAAAGCGCTTGCGTCAGTCGCTCTATCCCAAGGACAATCCAGAGGCGCGGAGTTGGCAAAAATTTTCGATCGGGCGCAACTCTGGCAGACCGCGCGCATCCTCGCCGCCTGCGTGTTGGCCTATGGCGGATGCAAGCTGATCGGATTGCGCGAGGCTTATTGGGCGCTGGTCACGGCTGTGGTGGTCACGCAACCCGCTTTCGGCGCCACCCTCGACGCCAGCCGCGACCGGGTGCTGGGAACCTTGATCGGGGCGTTCGCCGGATTGGCGGTGATCGCCGCGCGCGAAGCCGGGGCGCCGTCGCTCCCGCTGTTTTGGATCGCGTTGATCCCGCTGGCGATCCTGACGGCGGTTAAGCCCAATCTTCGCCTGAGCTCCGTTACGCTGATTATCGTCGTGCTCGTGCCCGCGACAGGCAACGCTTTCGCGCTGCCGTTTGAGCGCATCATCGGGATTCTGACGGGAACTGTCGCCTCGATCGCCGCTGCCGCGGCAATTCCCGCCCGACCCGTAGCGCCCGTCCTCGCCAGTCGCCCGGATTGAAGCGGGAGGTCACACTCGCGGCTGCGAAACAACTTATCGCTGCGCCCATTATCCCCGCGCGATTGGCATTTGCGCCGCCCGCATCCTCCCCCGGGGACGATCATGGCAAAGATCCAGCGCCGGCGGTTTCTATGCAGCGTGCGACCCAAGCGGGGGTCGCGATGATCGTCTCGCCCGACACGCTCGACGCCGCGCGCAATATGATCACGTTCGCGCTTGCGGGGGCTGTGGTGATTTTGTTTCTCGATACTTTGATACGTGAGCGGAAATGAAGTTGGCGTTGGGCGCCAGAACGATCGCGCTCTCTATATTGCTGGACGCTAACTCAAGCGCCGCCCTCCGTCTTCATCGCCGGCTTGTCCCACGGCCAAGCCGGCGATGACCGGAAACGGGGCGTTTAGGGGCCGACAAGCGCTAAGTTAGCGCCTGTCGGCTGTACCCGGCAGATATCCCGCCTAGCCGCTAAACCAGTTCAGCAAGAGCGCTCGGCTGAAAGCCTTTCAGCGCGCCGATTTCGCCCGTGTGGATCTTGTGCGCCCATTGCGGATCGCTCAGTAGCGCGCGTCCAACCGCGATAAGGTCAAACTCGCCCCGCTCCATCCGCGCAACCAACCGGTCGAGCTCGGCGACGGTTGAGCTCTCGCCTTGGAACGCGGTCAACATATCGCCGGACAGGCCGACCGAGCCGACGCTGATGGTCGCGGCGCCGGTCAGCTTCTTGGCCCAGCCCGCGAAGTTCAGCCCGTTTTCGCCGTCGAGTTCCGGAAATTCCGGCTCCCAAAACCGGCGTTGCGAGCAATGCAGAATGTCGACGCCGGCCGCGACCAGCGGCGCGAGCCAGTCGGTCATCAGCTCAGGCGTGGACGCCAGACGCACCGAGAAATCCTGCTGCTTCCACTGGCTGACACGCAAAATCAAAGGCAAGTCCGGGCCTAGCGCGGCGCGGACCGCCGTCACCACTTCGGCGGCGAAGCGGGCGCGCTTTTTCAAGGTCTCGCCGGCATAGCGGTCGCTGCGCGTGTTGGTCGCGTCCCAGAAGAACTGGTCGATGAGGTAGCCATGCGCGCCGTGGATCTCGACCGTGTCGAATCCAAGCTTGCGCGCGTCGGCGGCGGCTTTGGCGAATGCCGCGACCGTGTCGGCGATATTCTCTTCGCTCATCGCAACGCCGCGCGGCTTACCCGGAGCGATCAGGCCCGACGGGCTTTCGACAGGCGATGCGGGCTCCCAGCCGCCCTGACCGGGCAGCGAGCCGGTATGCCAGATTTGCGGACCCATCTTGCCGCCAGCCGCATGCACTTCGTCGATCACGCGCCGCCAACCCGCCAGCGCCGCTTCGCCGTAAAAAAAGGGGATGCCCGCTTCGTTGCGCGAAGCCGGGCGGTCGATCACCGTTCCCTCGGACAGGATCAGACCGACCTCGTTTTCGGCGCGGCGGCGATAATAAGCGGCATTGGCTTCACCGGGCACGCCATTGGGAGCGCGCGAGCGCGTCATTGGCGCCATCACGATGCGGTTCTTGAGCGAGAGCGACTTGATGCGGAAAGGTTCGAACAGGGCTGAGACGTTGGTCAAGGATGATTTCCCAGGTTGATGTGACGGCCACTAGGTATATGCTGTACACCTAGTGTCAATCACGCACTCGCAGTCGCCTAGGTATCGCGCAATCGTCTAGGTATCCAGGAGGAAACCGCCGTGACCGAAAATGTTCTCACCGTTCCTAACCCGCAGCGTTTCGCCGTGGACTGCC
>JAYTRP010000248.1:0-5485 GCA_043746145.1 Hyphomicrobiales bacterium
GAGCGCGTGACCGCTGGCATGAGGGCCGCCGAGGCGCGCGGCAAGCACCTCGGGCGGCCCGGCACGTCACAGCGCGTCATCAACGAAATCGAGGTCCTCACGACCTCCACGGACCTGAGCATCCGTGCGATTCATAAGAAGATTGCCGGCCGGGCCAGCCGAGGGATCGTCGGCGAGGTCACCAAGCGCGCCAGAGCCACGCCATCCCGAGCCTTGTGACCATTTTTTACACGTATCCTCAACCTACCCCGTGTAGACGCGCCATCTTTCGCTGTTCACCGTGACGTCTGCGTAGCCCGACGGGCTTTGGCGCGGAATCCGAACGCCGGGTAGTGATTCATGGACGACACGATCGTTCTCGTCCCAAATGGTTATGGCGAATTGGTCTTCGGGGTCCTGGTCATAGGCGGCGGGCGCATTGGCGGCCGGTACGCCTAATCCGGCGTTGAGTGCGATTTGCCGCAGCTGCCCGTCGAGAAAGTCGCCAGCCTCGCCGTAAGCGAACCAAAACGCGATCACTATCGTCACGAGACCGACAACGGCGAGCAGTCCCGTCATCCAGAATAGCGCGACGCGTCGTAGTGAAGCCGTCATGACTTTGGGGCCATCCATCCCGCACCGCGAACATTGAGAATGACGCCTTTGCCGAATTTTCTCCGGATCGAATGGATCAGGACATCGACGGCATTGCTCTCGACCTCTTCGCCCCAGCCATAAATGCGCTCTTCGATTTGCGAACGCGAGAGAATGCGGCCCGGCCGCTCCAGCAGCGCGAGCATCAACGCGTATTCGCGCGCGGGCAGCAGGTCCGTGACGCCGTCGCGCGACAATTCATGCGTCTCGGCATTGAGTTCGCTTGAGCCGGCGACCAGCACCGAAGTCGCCCGGCCCGCCCGGCGGCGGATCAGCGCCCGCATGCGGGCCAGCAACTCGCGCAGTTCGAAGGGTTTGACGAGATAGTCGTCCGCGCCGAGATCAAGGCCCTGGACGCGATCGTCGACACCGTCGCGCGCGGTGATGACGAGCACAGGCGTTTCAACACCTTTGCTGCGCGCGAGCTTCAGGACTTCCAGTCCGTCCACGCCAGGAAGGCCGAGATCGAGCAGGGCGATCGCGTAGCCGCCGTCGCGCAGCGCGGCTTCCGCCTGGACGCCGTCGCGCACCCAATCAACAGACATACCCGCTGTTTTAAGGCCGGCAATGACGCCGTCGGCGATCATCGCATCGTCTTCGACAAGCAAAACCCTCAATGGACCTCCTTCCTTCTGATCAAATCACAATACGCTCGACTTCATCGAGCGTGATTTCGTCGTTCGTCCGATCGTAGAGCTTCGTCGTGCGCGGGCTTTCATGCGCGGCCATGGCTTGCGCGTTTTCGAGCGTGCCGTTGTTGTCGAGATAGGCGGTGATGCCAGTCGCGCGAAACGTATGGCAGCAGATTTCAGCATCGATGCCTGCGGCCTTGGCGCGCCGGCGGATCATGCGCCACGCGTCGATGCGATGCATTGCCAAACCCGTCAGCTCGCCGGTGCGCCCGCGCGCGGAGAGGAATAGGGGGCTCTTCTTGTTATCGGTAATCCAGGCCGCTTGAAGGTAGGCATCGAGGTAGGATTCCAGATTGTGGTGGCAGGGCATTTCATGAACCTTGCCGCCTTTCTCGTGCAGGCGCACCCACCAGCGTTTGCCATTGCCAAAGTAATCCTCGACGCGCATCGCCACGGCCGCGCTCACGCGCGCGAAGCTGTAAGTCATCAGGGCGATCAGCGCGCGGTCGCGCAAGCCAACGGTTGTCGTAGCGTCGATAGAGTCGAGCAGCTCGCGCGCCTGATCGGCGGTCAGCACCGGCGTCTTGCCGCGCGAAACGACGTGCTTTGGCCCGCGCACGGCGTGGGCGGGATTGATGGCGACGATCTGGCCGACGACAAGCCAGTCGAACAGCATCTTGATCGCGGCAAGATGCTGCTTGACGGTCGGCTTCTCGAATTTCTCCCCGAGGATTTTGACGTAAGCGCCAACATGGATTGGCTCGACGTCGGCTAGCGCCAAGTCGCAGCTGTCGCACCAGGCGAAGAACAACGCGCAAGCTCGGCTATACGCGGCGCGCGTGTTGTCGTTTTCGATAGAGCCGAAGAAATTGCCGAAGCGGCGCGCGGCGCGGTCGCCGGCGTCGGCGACAACCTTAGGCACGATGATCGCCCGACCGAAAGGTCGCGCCGGATCGAGGGTCGCCAGAGGCCGGTTTTGGGTCGGCGCGAGCGCCTTGGGTTCGTCGTCCAATTCCATAGATGTTAGTGTAACATAACGTCCTTTATGGGACGCTGGGAATCGCTCGACAGCGAGCAGGGGTCTGAGGACAGAATTTAGAAACACGGGGGCAGCTTGGGGATTAAGTTCGAGGCCGACGACAAATCGGCGGAACCAGGCCAGGCGCTCGCGGTAATCGCGCCGGCGACGGTCGTCGCATCGCCGCGGCCGATCGGCCAGCTCGTTCCGAAACTGATCGCCGACGCCGGCGAGAACGCGAGCTTGCGCTTTCTCGACTTCTTCACCGCCAACATTCGCAATCCGAACACCCGCTCGGCCTACGCCGTCGCTGTGCGCGCGTTCTTCGCCTGGCTCGACGCCAAGCATGTCGCGCCGCTGGCGGCGGTGCGCACGCATCATGTCTCTGCCTATATAGAGGTCCTCGGTCGCCGCTATCGCGCGCCGACGGTGAAACAACACCTCGCCGCGATCCGCATGCTGTTCGACTGGCTGATTGTAGGACAAATATTCGCCGGCCCTAATCCGGCCGCCGCCGTGCGCGGGCCAAAACACGTCGTGAAAAAAGGCAAGACGCCTGTGCTCGACGGCGATGAGGCGAAGAAGCTGATCGAGAGCATCGATGTTTCGACTGTTGTCGGGCTGCGTGACCGCGCACTGATCGCCCTGCTCGTTTACACCTTTGCGCGCGTCTCGGCGGCGTTGCACATGAACATCGACGACGACTATCCCCAGGGCAAGCGCTGGTGGGTCCGTTTGCATGAGAAAGGCGGCAAGCAGCACGAAATGCCGGCGCATCACATTCTCGAACATTATTTGGATACCTATCTCGCGGCGTTGCGCGCCGAAGCTGGCGGCGAACTTGACAAGGGCTCGCCTCTGTTCCGGACGCTGGGCGGGCGCGGGCGCAAACAGCTAACGATGGCGCGGATGGCGCGGCAGGACGCGCGGCGCATGATCGTGCGGCGGGCGCTGGCGGCCGGCATCATCACGCGGCTCGGGTGTCACACTTTTCGCGCCACGGGGATTACCGTTTATTTGCTCAACGGAGGACTGCTCGAATACGCGCAGCAGATGGCGGCGCACGAGAGCGCGCGAACAACGAAACTTTATGATCGCCGCAACGATCAGGTCACGCTCGATCAGGTCGAGAGGATTGTTCTTTAAGGGTAGCCTTCGTGGGATTCTCCCACATCTCGCCGTCCGCCGGCTTTGGCAGCCGCGCCTCGAAAGCTTCGGATGCTCTGGTGCGATAGCGCTCTTTGCGCCGAACCATACTGAATGCGCGGGTGCCCAGATCAATCGCGATCAACGCGAGACGTCCGGCTTCTACGTGAGGACGAGCCACCAAGTCAGAGATCACGGTCAAATGGGCGCTAGAGCGAACCGCCACGCAGACAGCTTCATTGGTTGGCAATTCAAGGGCCGATTTGAGTAGAGCGGGATCGACGTCATGCGCGCGAAGTGCGGCCTCGAACGCAGATCGCGTTCCGGAGCCCATTTCACGCAATATCCATGTCGCCTCGACCAAGTTCCTCGGCGACACCTTTCGCCGTTTAGCCAAGGGGTGATTGGGGGAACCCACGACGACAAGACGGTCGCGCGCCACGGTAACGAGTGTCAGCGCGAGGTCGTTGATAGCCCCCTCCGCGAAACCGATATCGGCGCTGCCGTCAAGGACGGCGCTCGCAACATCGGCGGAGTTGCCTTCGCGTAGCACCACGCCGATCGCCGGATGCGCCCCCTTGAAGCCCACGAGGAACGGCGGCAGCCAATAGCTGGCGATCGTCTGGCTGGCTTGTATCGTCAGCGTTCCCCGCTGAAGACCGCCGAGTTCGGTCAACGCCTGCTCGGCAAGTTTTGCACTGCGTTGCGTCGCTTTGGCCTCGACGAGAAACAGCCGCCCCGTCTGGCTCAGTTCGATGCGGCGTCCGACCCGATCGAAGAGTTGCACCCCGTAGCGCGCCTCTAGTGCGTGGATCGCCGCGCTCACGGCCGACGGTGTGAGGTTCAGCGCCTCGGCGGCTCGCGTGAGGTGTTCGCGTTCCGCCACGGCGATGAAAATCCGAAGCTGATCGAGCGTCATATTCATTCATCTTAATCGAACGAAACGTCTATTATATTGAGATAGACTGAATAATCGTTCGCGGGCAAGGTCGATTGGAACTGAGGTCGATCATGCTCGCTGAAAGCACCGCAAAAGCCAATCCAACTCTTTCACCGTTGACGCGGCTCTTCCCCGGCATGGGCCTTTGCATTCTGGTCACTGGCGTCGCCTACGGGCTTCAGGCGATCGAGGTCAGTTTTGCCGGTCGTCCTTGGCTTGAGGCGCTGGTCTTCGCCATCCTGCTCGGCGTGGTCGTACGAAGCGTTTGGACGCCTTCGAACGTCTGGCGCGCCGGCGTCGAATTCAGCGCCAAGACCCTGCTCGAAATCGCGGTCGTGCTTCTGGGCGCATCGGTGAGCGTACGCGCGGTTTTGGCTATTGGGCCGGCGCTGATTGTCGGAATTGCGCTCGTTGTCGTCGTGGCGATCGCAACGAGCTACGGCATCAGCCGGGCGCTCGGCCTTCCTCAGCGCATGGCGATCCTTGTCGCCTGCGGTAATTCGATCTGCGGCAATTCCGCAATCGCGGCCGTGGCCCCGGTCATCGGCGCTGACGGTGAGGACGTCGCCTCGTCCATCGCTTTTACCGCCGTACTCGGTGTGATCGTCGTGCTGCTTTTGCCGCTGCTTGTTCCGCTGTTGCAGATGTCGTTGACGCAATATGGCGTCCTGGCCGGCCTGACCGTCTACGCGGTGCCGCAGGTTCTCGCCGCGACCTTACCGATCGGCGCGCTCAGCAACCAGGTGGGGACAGTCGTCAAGCTCGTACGCGTCCTCATGCTGGGTCCCGTCGTGCTGCTCATGTCCGTTCTCGCTTCCAAACTGCGCGACAAAACGGACGAGCCCGCGCCGGAGGTGACGGCTGGCGACCGCCCGAAGCCGGGAAGGCCCGCGCTCCATCAACTCGTCCCCTGGTTTATCGTCGGCTTTCTCCTGGTCGCGGGCGCTCGAACCGCCGGATTGATCCCGAACCCCGTCCTGCAACCGGCCGCAATCGTCGCCAATTTGCTGACAACGGTCTCAATGGCGGCGCTCGGCCTTGGGGTCGATATCCGGGTTGTCGCGAAGGCCGGGCTGCGGGTGACGGGCGCGGTCACCCTGTCGCTCATCGTTCTGG
>JAYTRP010000249.1:0-5482 GCA_043746145.1 Hyphomicrobiales bacterium
CGCGACAGCCCGGCGTCGCTCGCGTCGACCAGGAACAGCGCGAGCTCCCCGTCGATGGCCGCCGTGATCAAAAGGGCGTCGGCGACATGTCCATCGAGCACCCAATGCTTTTCGCCGGAAAGGCGCCAAACGCCTTCGTGGCGAACAGCCTTTGTCGCCGGAGTGGCGCTTGAAGGGCGGGCGCTCTCATCTGAGGCGAAAGCGACGATCGCCTCTCCGGCAGCGATGCGCGGCAACCATTGCGCCTTTTGCGCCGCCGACCCGCCCGTGACCAACGCGGTCACGGCGAGCACGGCGGTCGAAATAAAGGGGGATAGCGCCAGTTCGCGTCCCAGTTCACGCGCGATCAGCCCCGCGCCGACGACGCCAAACGCGACGCCGCCGAACTCCTCCGGGATCAGCACGCCGGCGAAGCCGAGTTCCGCACAGCGACCCCAAAACTCGCGCGAAAAGCCGTCGCCGCCGGGGACGCGCAGCTTACGAAACTCCGCGATCGGCGCATAGGTCGAGACGGCTCCCCGCGCGCTCTCGACGAGCATCTTCTGATCTTCGTTTAGGGTCAGCATGATCAGTCCACGGGCAGTTCGAGCAACCGTTTGGCGACAATGTCGAGCATGATTTCCGACGTTCCGCCCTCGATCGAATTGCCCTTGGAGCGCAGCCAGCCCTGCGCAATGTCCTGACCCGGGCCGCCATTGCCGTCGAAATACAATCCGTCGGCGCCGGCAAGCGTCATCTTCAGTTCGTGCCGACGCTTGTTGAGTTCGGTGCCATCATATTTGAGCAGGGCCGAGCGAGCGCCGATTTCCCCACCGCCCTCGATCTCGGCGAGTGTGCGTAGCCTGGTCGCCTCGGAGGCGTAGGTGTCGATCGCCGTCCGCGCGATCTCCGCCCGCAACACCGTATCGGCGAGCCGGCCGCCGTTTGCGGCGCGGGCGGCCGCGACGTCGAGTGCGTGGATGTCAAATAGATTGGAGCCGCCGCCCGCGATCATTTCGCGCTCGTGGGTCAGCAGATATTTGGCGACGTCCCAGCCACGATTAAGGCTCCCGACGAGATTGACCTTCGGGACTGGCACATTATCGAAGAAAGTCTCGCAGAACGGCGACTTGCCGGAGATAAGCACAATCGGCTTGGTCGAGACTCCAGGGGTCGCCATGTCGATCAGCAGGAACGAGATCCCCTTCTGCTTCTGCACGCTCGAGTCGGTGCGCACGAGGCAGAAAATCCAGTCGGCTTGATCGGCGTAGGAGGTCCAGATCTTTTGCCCGTTGACGAGGAAATGATCGCCTTCGTCCTGCGCGCGCGTGCGCAACGAGGCAAGGTCGGAGCCGGCGCCCGGCTCGGAATAGCCTTGGCACCAGCGGATTTCGCCGCGCGCGATGCGGGGCAGGTGGGTCGCCTTCTGCTCGGGCGAACCAAATGCGGGCAAAGCGGGTCCGAGCTTGGAAATGCCGAAGCTCACCAGCGGCGGCCGAGCGCCAATTCGCTGCATTTCCTCGCGAAAGATCGCCTCATCCTCGCGGGAATAGCCCGCGCCGCCATACTCGACCGGCCAGCGCGGCACCGTCAGACCGCGCGCGAGGCAGCGCTCGAACCATAGCTTTTGCGCCGGCGATTGAAACACCCAGCGTCGGCCGCCCCAACACATATCGTCGTCGCCCAGCGGGGTGCGCATTTCGGGCGGGCAATTGGCCTCGAGCCAAGCGCGGATATCTTCAGGATCAATCGACAAGGCGGATATCTCCGTGCTCTCCTGAGCTTTTGTTGTTCACGCTTTGGACAATCTTGTCCAGCCTGTCAGCCCTTCGGCAGCGCGTCGGCGCGGCTATCGTCGATCCCGTTCGCGGTCGCCACATAGGTCGCGAGCATGGGTACGAAATGGGCGTCGCCGCCGGCGCCGTGGGCGAGCGCGAAGCTGTTTTTGACCGCGGAGCCCATGGTGTCGGCAAGGCCGGCGGCATTGGCCATTGAACCGAGATAGCGCAAATCTTTGAACGCGTTGGCGATCGTGAACTTGTGCGCGTCGGGGTCGCCTTCGAGCGTCCAGCGCATGAACGTTTGATAAAAGCCGCAGTCCATCCGCCCGCCGCGAATGACGCTGTCGAAGCGCTCGGGCGTGATCCCGACTTGGCGCGAAAGCGCGAGCGCCTCTGCGTAAAGCGCGGCATAGCCGAGCGAAATGAAGTTGTTGAGTAGCTTCATGCGATGGCCGTCGCCAACCGCGCCGATGTGGACGATTTTTCCGGCCCAGGTTTCCAACACAGGCTTTAGCCGCGCAAACGTCGCGTCGTTGGCGCCAACCATTGTATCTAGCGTTCCGGCCCAGGCTTCTTTCGGAGTGCGGCTGAGCGGGGCGTCGGCAAATTCGACCCCGAGCGAAGCCAATTCGGCGGCGAGGGCGAGTGTGGAGTTTGGGTCGGAGGTTGAACAATCGACGATCACGGCGCCTTGTCGAAGGCCCGCCTTTAGGCCGTTTGCGCCGCGCACGATTTCCTCGACCTCGCGCGAGCCGGTGACGCACAGGAATATAATGTTGCAGCGCGAGGCCAGTTCAGCGGGGGTCGCCGCCTCCTCGGCTCCACGCGCGATCAGATCCTCGATCGCCGCCCGGTTGCGACGCGCGGTCGTGACGAGGCGATAGCCTTTCTCGACGATATTTTTGGCCATGCCGTGGCCCATCAGCCCAAGCCCTACGAAACCGATGATCTCGGATTTTCCGGCTGTCGCGGATTCCATGGCGTTTCCTCTGTTTCGCCCTTAGGGTCGGGGCTTGTCGCAGATGTGTTTTCATGCTGCGCTCGTGGGGTCAATCGAGCCATACACAATGCTGATCTTCGCCGCCAATCTGACGATGATGTTTACCGAATGGGCGTTCCTAGACCGCTTCGCGGCGGCGGCGGACGCTGGCTTCACCGCGATCGAATTCCAGTTCCCCTATGCATTCGAGCCAGACGACATCGCGGCCCGGCTTGAGACTACCGGGCTGGCCCTCGCTTTGTTCAATTTGCCGCCGGGCGACATGGCCGCGGGCGATCGCGGTCTCGCCGCGCTGCCGGAGCGCCGCGTGGAGTTCCGGGCGTCGGTGGCCCTTGCGCAACGCTATGCGGACGCGCTTGGCGCGACAAGGCTGCACGTCATGAGCGGCCGCGCTCGCTCAAACGATCCGCGCGCTCGCGCCGCCTACGCCGATGCGCTCCGTTATGCCGTCGAGACACTGGACGGCATCGAGGTCCTGATCGAACCGTTGAATGGAACTGACAATCCCGGCTATTTCCTCGACAGTTTCGAAGCAGCGGCCGCGTTGATCGACGAGCTAAAGTTGCCGACGCTGAAATTGCAATTCGACGTTTATCACCGTCAGCGAATGCGAGGAGATGTGCTGGCCGGCCTCGAAGCGCTGCTGCCGATTATCGGACATGTGCAGATTGCCTCCGTGCCCGAGCGGGCTGAGCCTGGTTCGGGCGAACTCGACGACACGCGCATTTTCGAGCGGCTGGATAGCCTGGGCTACCGCGGCTTTGTCGGCTGCGAGTACAACCCCGCACGCGGCACACGGGCCGGGCTTGACGGGTGGGACGCAATTCGTAAACGCGACAGCCGCGCCGGCTGACGAAACCCGCCTATCGCAAGAAACGGAAGGCGTGATCAAGGTTACGATTTCGCTGTGATTTAGCCAGTCGACTGCCGCATAGGCGAGGCGTCATAGTTCGAAGCATCTCGCAATCGGGACAAACGCTGGTTTAAAGCTTGGCTCGCCTTCCGAATCTGACCATATCTCGCTTGCGCAATTCGGTGGTAAGGGGGCGGAGCCTCCCTGATTTCCTGCAGCGCGTCGGCTAGTTGATATTGCAACTGAATATACTCGAAGTCCACTTGATCGTTCTCATCCAGCATCGTCATGCGAATATCTCACTACGTGAACTCTACATGCACTCTCCGGCAACCCTGGCTTTGCCCCATAGCTTTCGACAAAGCCGAAGTCTCCCGTGACTACTAGAATAATTGACATCGGTTTGTCTACAAATTTTAGGTATAACTACCTAATTTTACCTTTGCCTCACGATTTAGTGCAATTCAGCTGGCGGATTTCGTAGTTCTGAAGCAGCGATTTATTAGCGGAGAGGTAAAACGGGCGCATTCATTTCAGCAAAAAATGCCGTTCGTTCCCTCAGCGTCGCGACGATCCTTCTCCTCGCGGACTGCCGGTAACAGCGATCGAACTGCGCACTTCTGCCGGGCAGAATGCCGGCGGCGGAGATTGGCTTGCCGCCGAGGTCGCAGCTTCCTAAAATGCCAACTCAAATGGGGGAGACGTCGCAATGTATCACGGGCAGACCGAGGGCACGGATTTCGTCACGCTCGACCGACGTTTCAAGCAATGTTTCGCCGGGCATGTTCGGGTGGAGCGGCTCTGGACTGGCGCGCGTTGGTCGGAAGGACCCGCTTGGTTCGCCGCTGGACGCTACCTCGTCTGGTCGGACATTCCCAACAATCGCATGTTGCGCATGGTGGAGCCCTCGCACGAGGTCTCGGTGTTTCGTGAGTCCGCCAATAATTCCAACGGCAATACCGTAGACAATTCGGGCCGCCTGATCACCTGCGAGCATCTCACCCGGCGCGTCACCCGCACCGAGGTCGACGGCTCGATCACGGTGCTTGCCGATCGGCACAACGGCAAGCGGTTCAACTCGCCCAATGACGTGGTCGTCAGGTCGGACAATTCGATCTGGTTCACCGACCCCGCCTACGGCATCGATTCCGATTATGAGGGCGACAAACAGGCGCCGGAGATCGAGGGCTGCCACGTCTACCGCATCGATCCCGCCAGCGGCGCCGTAACCGCCGTGATCACCGATATGGTGCGGCCAAACGGGCTCGCCTTCTCGCCCGACGAGGAAACGCTATTTGTCGCCGACACCGGCCGAACGCATGGCGACAACTTTCCTGCGCACATCCGAAGCTTCAAGGTCAAGGCGGACGGCGCCAGCGTCGGCGAAGGAAAGGTGTTCGCGGACTGCCAGGCGGGGTTGTTCGACGGCTTCCGCGTCGATCGCGACGGGCGGATCTGGACCAGCACGGGGGAGGGCGTGCACGTCTACCATTCCGATGGAACGCTGCTCGGCAAGATCCTGATCCCCGAACTCGTCGCCAACGTGACCTTCGGCGGCCCAAAGCTGAACCGGCTCTACATCTGCGGGTGCACGTCGCTCTATTCCTTGTTCACGCACGCGACCGGCGCGCGGCCGGGTTAAGGAAGCGTTAGCTCGCGCCGAGACGCTCAATTTAGTCTTAGCGTCATGTCGCCAGCTTAAACGTCGCGTCCACCCGCGAATCTCTAGAGGTTTAGTCTGATGTCCAGTTCTTTTCCCGTCCGGCCTGGGCAGACGGCTGCGTCAAGGGCGATCGAACCCTCGCCGCTGTTCTGGCTCGCCATGTTCGCGGCGAGCGCGCTCGGAACCAACCTTGGTGACTTCTGGGC
>JAYTRP010000250.1:0-5465 GCA_043746145.1 Hyphomicrobiales bacterium
ACTGGCTTTGATCTCGAGAGGTAGGTCACCGGATGGAGTGCAAGTCGGACAAAGTCAGGTATCGCACCGAAATGAGCGGCCCCGCGCCGGGAGCGCCAAGCCCGCGATTTTTCACATTCATGCGCGACACCGTAGGCGCCGGCGAAATCAAGGGCGCTCGAGAGCGGTGGCTAGCGCCTGCCGCCCTCTAAACGGGGTCTGCGGGCATTAGCGAAGCGTCGTGGACAATCCGCCGGAGACGTTGATAGCCCTTTCCTCGCGGGATTTGCGGCGGGCCTGCGACTTCATCGTGGATCATCTCGCCCAGGACATCGGCCTGGCCGACCTGATTGAACCGAGCGGTCTCACCGGTAAGCATTTTGCAGGCGCTTTCAAACAATCGACCGGCCTGCCACCCCACCAATATCTGATCATGCAGCGTATCGAGGTTGCTGTGACGCCTTCTTTCGCCATTCAACAGCGTTATTCTATCGCGTTTTCGCCTTGGGCTTCCAACCATTCCGGAAGTTCGCGCAGCGAAGCGAGTTGCGCAAACCGCGGCTCCTCGCGCGGCGTCTCGGCGCGCTCGTGCGCCCATTCGACTTCATGCGGCACGTGGACGGCGAAAGCCCCCGCTTTCAGAGCCGGCCAAATATCCGAACGCAATGAGTTTCCCACCATCAATGACTGACCCGGCGGGACTCCATAACGCGCGAACACGCGGGCGTAGACCTCGGGGGTCTTGTCGCTGACGATCTCCACGCCGGCAAAATGATCGCCAAGGCCAGACGCGGCGAGCTTGGCTTCCTGGTGGAATAGATCGCCCTTGGTGACCAACACGAGCCGGCCAAGTTCCGCCAAACGCGGCAGCGTCTCGGCGACGCCGGGCAGCAGTTCGATGGGGTGACGCATCAGTTCCCGGCCGATTGCGAGGATTTCGCGCGTGGTCCCCGCATCGAGTTCGTCGCCCGCGATCTCAAGCGCGGTTTCCAACATCGATAGCGTAAAACCTTTCACGCCATAGCCATAGACATGGAGATTGCGACTTTCGATCTCGGTCAACAGCGCCTGCGAATGCACAGGCTCGGCGAAACGCGCAAGCCGTTCGACGTAACGCTGGGTGGCGTCCTGAAAGAAACTCTCGTGGCCCCACAGTGTGTCGTCGGCGTCGAGACAGATGAGCTTGATTGTCATCGAGCGCTCGCCATCATGCTTGAACGGCGTCCTCTTCCAACAGGCGTACATCGTAGCCCCAAAGCCGGTTGATGTGCTTCAAGACTTTGTCGCGATTGCCCTGCGCCAGCGGCACGTCATTGTGGCGTTTATGACGCAGGATGAGCCGGCGATCCCCGAGCAGATCGACATCGATTACCTGGATGTCGGGCTCGTTGGCGCTGACGTCATAGGAGTCGGCGAGCGCGTTGCGCACGCGGCGATAGCCTTCGGCGTCATGGATCGCGTCGATCCGGTAATCGCTTTCAGCGGCTTTGTCGTGCAGCAGAAACAGCTTCAATTTGCGGATCAAATGCGGACTGAGGAACTGGCGCACGAAAGATTCGTCGCGATAGTTGGCCCAGACCTCCTTCAGCATGCCGCGCCAGTCCTCGCGACCGGCGAAATCGGGGAACCACTCGCGATCCTCCGCCGTCGGCGCAATACAGATGCGCTGAATGTCCTGCATCATGGCGAACCCCAGCGCATAAGGGTTCATGCCGCTGTGATGGGGATCATCGTAGCTGGGTTGATGGACGACGTTGGAATGACTGTGCAGGATTTCGAGCAGCGCGCCTTCGGAGATCTGGCCTCGATCATAAAGCTGGTTGACAATGTAATAGTGAACGAACGTCGCACAGCCTTCGTTCATCAGCTTGGTTTGACGCTGCGGGTAGAAATATTGGGACACGTTGCGCACGATCCGCAATAGTTCGCGCTGCCAAGGTATCAGGATGGGGCTGTTCTTCTCCAGGAAGTAGAGGATGTTTTCCTCGGGCAGCCGCAGCTTCTGTTTGCGGGCGGTCGCCTCTTGCTCGCTGAGCGTCGGTTCGGCCGTGTGCGTCATGTTGGGCACGGTGCGCCAGAGATCGCTGAAGCTCTCCTCGTCGCGCGTTAGTCTGTCGCGGCGGCGCGCCTCGTAATCCGACAGCTTAAGCTTGGTTGCGCGACGATAACGAAAGATGCCCTGATTCATCAACGCATGCGCGGCGTCGAGCACCGACTCGACTCCCTCCTGCCCATGCTTCTCCTCGCATTCCGCGACGTAGCGCTTGGCGAATTCGAGATAGTCGAGAATGCCGTTTGGATCGGTCCACTGCTGGAACAGATAGTTGTTCTTGAAGAAATGATTATGCCCAAACGCGGCATGCGCCAGCACCAGCGTCTGCATCGCCATGGAGTTCTCCTCCATGTAATAACTGATGCAGGGGTTCGAGTTAATGACGATCTCGTAGGCGAGCGCCTGATAGCCTTTGCGATAGAGCGTCTCGTCGCGCACGAAACGCTTGCCGTACGACCAGTGCGAATACATCAACGGCATGCCAACCGAGGAATAAGCGTCAAGCATCTGCTCGGCGGAGATAACCTCGATCTGATTGGGAAAGACGCAGAGGCCGAGATCCTTGAGCGCGATCTCGCCCACCGCTTCGTAGACTTTCTGCATCAGCGGGAACGTCCAGTCGGAACCCTCGAACAGCAGTTCTCGCGAGTGTGGGGCGGTGTCGAGAGTTCCCGTCATGGAATCGCTCCCTTGGCGCGTTGTTTTGCGAATAGTTCGCGGAATACGGGGTAAATGTCCGCCGGCGCTGCAACCTTCTTAAGCGCAAAATTCGGCGCTACTTCGGCGAGTTCGCTGTAGCCGCGCCAAAGCTCCTTGCCATCGCTGCCGTGACCCCAACCCGCGTTGACGCCACGGTCGGCGATCTCGATATAGGCAAAATATTGCGTCGTCGGCAAAATCTCGTCGCGCAACAGCGCAACGCAATGCGCGGTATCGCCACTTGAGTTGTCGCCGTCAGAGGCCTCCGCGCAATAGATGTTCCACTCCGAAGGGGAGTAGCGAGCGTCGCGAACCTCAATCATAGCTTCGATCGCCGAACTCACGACCGTGCCGCCGGTCTCCTTGCCGTAGAAGAACTCCTGTTCGTCGACCTCTTTGGCTTCGTGGGTGTGACGTATAAACACGACGTCGACGCGTTCATACTTTCGCTTGAGAAATAGGTGCAGCAGGATGAAAAAGCGCTTGGCGAGATCCTTCTCGCGTTCGCCCATCGAGGCCGACACGTCCATCAGGCAGAACATCACAGCCTTGGCGCGTGGCACCGCCACCCGTGAGAATCTGTTATAGCGCACATCAATCGGATCAATGTAGGGAATCGCGCGCTGCAACCGCTTCAGCCGTTCGATCTCCAACCGGATACGTGCGCTGCTTTCCTCCAGAGCCTCCGAAGACGGCTGCGCCTTTAGCTCGACCAGCTCCGCTTCCAGACGCTCGACCTCACCCTTAGTTGGGCGGCGAAGCGCCAGCCGGCGGCTCATGCTGTGCCGCATGGTTCTCAGCACATTGAGATTAGGGGTCGTGCCGTCATTCGAATAGCCAGCGCGACGGGGCTCCGCCAGTTTGACGTCCTTCAACGAAGCCTTGATCAGATCAGGCAGTTCCAGATCGTCAAACAAGATATCGAGAAATTCTTCCTCCGTCAGCGCAAAGGAAAATGCATCCTCGCCATCCCCGGAGTCCGCAGCATCTTTCGGCTTACCGCCCCGGCCACCGTTTGGTTTCGGGATAACATCCCCCGACACGAACTCCCTATTTCCGGGAAGCACGCGCTGACGATCGCCGCCACTATTAGCGTTATGGAAAAAGGGCTCGCTGATCCCATCACTGGGGATCGAGACGGAGCCGCCTTTCGCAGCGTCTCCGATCGTGCGTTCGCGAACAGCCCTATCCACCGCCTCTTTTATTTGCGTGCGCGTCCGCTTGAGGAAGCGCATGCGATTGCCCAGGCTCTTGTCGCGCGGGTTTAAGCGACGGTCGATAAACTGGGGCATTCTCAGTCCTTACCTTGGTTCATCCGGCCTTGTTGACACGCATGTACCACTCGACCAGCCGGCGAACTTGCCGTTCGGTGTAGCCGCGCGCCTTCATCCGATCGAGGAAGTCAGCATGCTGCTTTTCCGTCTTCGTATCCTGCTTGGCGCCGAAGCTGATGATCGGCAGCAATTCTTCGACCTGACTGAACATACGCTTTTCGATGACTTCACGGATTTTCTCATAGCTGGTCCATGAAGGATTTTTGCCTTGGTTGCTCGCGCGGGAGCGAAGCGCGAACTTCACGATTTCGTTCCGGAAGTCCTTGGGATTAGCAATCCCGGCGGGTTTTTCAGTCTTCGAAAGTTCCGTGTCGAGGATCTTCCGGTCAAACACCTGCCCCGTGTCAGGATCCTTGAAGTCCTGCTCTTCAATCCACGCATCGGCATAGGCGATGTAGCGATTGAACAAGTTCTGCCCATATTCGCTGTAGGATTCGATATAGGCCTTCTGGATCTCGCGGCCTATAAATTCCGCGTAGCGCGGCGCCAGCATCGACTTGATGAAATCGAGATAGCGATCCTCGATCTCCTTGGGATATTGCTCGCGCTTGATTGATTGCTCGAGCACGTACATCAGGTGTACGGGATCGGCGGCTATTTCCTCATTATCGTAGTTGAACGTCTCCGACAGCACCTTGAACGCGAAGCGGGTTGAAACGCCCGCCATGCCCTCGGATACGCCCGCGGCCTCACGATATTCCTGAATTGACTTGGCCTTAGGATCCGTGTCCTTCAGACTGTCGCCGTTGTAGACGCGCATCTTGGAATATAACGGCGAATTCTGATGCTCCTTGATGCGCGACAACACGCAAAAACGAGCGAGAATCTCAAGAACCTCTGGCGCACAGATCGCGGTTGCGAGATCGCTGCCTTCGAGCAGCTTGTGATAAATCTGCGCTTCCTCAGTTTGACGCAAGCAGTAGGGCACTTTCACCACGCAAATGCGGTCAAGAAAGGCTTCGTTGTTCTTGTTGTTCTTGAAGGTTTCCCATTCCGACTCGTTGGAGTGAGCCAGGATGATGCCCTGGTAGGGCAGGGCGCCGAGGTTTTCGGTGCCCGCGTAATTGCCTTCCTGCGTCGCCGTCAGCAAGGGATGCAGCACCTTGATTGGCGCCTTGAACATTTCGACGAATTCGAGCAGCCCCTGCGTGGTGCGGTTCAGGCCGCCGGAGTAGCTGTACGCGTCGGGATCGTGTTGTGAGAAATTCTCAAGCTTGCGGATATCGATCTTGCCGACCAACGCCGAGATGTCCTGATTGTTTTCATCGCCGGGCTCGGTCTTGGCGACGCCGATCTGGCGCAGCCGCGACGGCATGATGCGTTGCACCCGGAAGCGGGAGATGTCGCCGCCGAACGCATCCAGCCGCTTCAGGCACCAGGGACTCATGATGCCGGTCAAC